>CAKTTT010000024.1 GCA_934615635.1 uncultured Eubacteriales bacterium
GCCTAGCCGTCTCCACATCGTCGTAATTGTCGAAATAGCCCTCCTCGTCCACGATGGGACAAACGCCCACCTCGCCCACCATCAGCGGCTTTCCGATAGCGTCCGCGAATCTTTTGTAATGCCCCAGATTCAGGATCATCTCCTGCCCGGTCTCATTGTCCAGCACCGTATTTCCCAGCTTGTTGTTGGCGTACCAGTGGATATCGATGATATCGCAGGCGGAATCCTTATACAAAAACTCCAGCGCCTTGTACTGCTCCTCCTCCGTGTCCTTCTGCCAGCTATTGTTGACGTACTGGTTCCACTGGCTCTCCCGCATACTGCTACCGCCGCTGTTCACCAGGCGGAGGGGATCGTTCTGATGGATCCGCTGCGCCACCTGATCGTAAAACGTCGCCACATCCTTCAGGGTGGGCATCCGCTGATCCTCATAGGTCTTTGTATCCGGCATAATGTCCGCATCCAGGGAGATCTCGTTGGCCAGCTCCCAGGTAAGGACCGCCTTGCTGTTGCGGTATCGCTGGATAATGCCATCCAGATATTTATACATCTCCTGCCGGGCGATGCTGTTTTCGTCCGCGATCAATTCCCGCATCTGATACTCGCCCAGCTCCCAGCCCCCGGTGACCATCCACTTTTCCACAAAGCTGGTCAAGCCCAGGCACCATACAATTTTGATATCGTATTTCTCGCACATCCCCACCACGTCGTCCATGGCCTTGAAAAGGATCCCCTGCACGTTGTACCAGGCGTTTTTCGTATCGGAGGGCGCCCACGGCGACATGAATACCCGGATGGAACGGAATCCCATTTCATGCAGCTCCGCCAGGGCCTGATCCTGCTTTTTCAGCATGGTTTCATAGGTGGAGGGATCCCCCTTCAGCAGCGGATCGATGAGCTGGGTGAACAGATCGAACTTGTTGAAGCTGATCTCCGCAAAAGGCTTGCCCTCCAGCATGAAGACGCCGTCCTTGATGGTCAGAACGTCGTTTTCCGTCAGGGTCATCGGCGGCAGCTCCCCCACCTCGCCCGCCGGCCCCCGGTTTCTCGGCAGGGTGTTGATATAGGATTCCTGCGTGCCGCCGGAGCTGGTTTGGGAGTCCGGCGAGGTCGTCTGCGACGACGCGGGCGTACTGCCGCCGCCTTCTGTTGCGCAGGCTGTCAGGCCGAGCAACAGGGCCGTGACGGCGAAGGCCGCCCCGATTCTCTTCTTCATAGGCAAATTCCATCCTTTCGTGGTCGTGGGGGTGCGATTCCCCTCCCCGCTCTCCGCCGCTGCAGAGATCCGTTTTCCTGCCCGGCCTGCTTGGCGCCCCATACCGGTATATGGTTTATCGTTCCTGCCGTCAGATGGCTCTCAGCGCCTGATCGATATCCGCGATAATATCGTCCGGATGCTCGATGCCCACGGAGAAGCGGATCAAATCCGGGGTGACCCCCGCCTCCGCCAGCTGCTGGTCGTTGAGCTGCCGGTGGGTGGTGCTGGCCGGATGCAGCACACAGGTGCGCAGATCCGCCACATGGATGGCGATGGCCGCCAGCTTCAGCGCGTTCATGAAGCGACAAGCCGCCTCCCGTCCCCCCTTGACGCCGAAGGAAACAACGCCGCAGGTGCCGTGAGGCATATATTTCTGCGCCAGAGCGTAGTTTTTGTCCCCGGGAAGGCCGGGATAGGTTACCCAGGTGATGCGGTTGTCCGCCGCCAGGTATTCCGCCACCTTCTGAGCGTTGGAGCAATGCCGCTCCATACGCAGGTGCAGGGTGTCGATGCCCTGGCTCAAGAGGAAGGCGTTCTGGGGGCTGGGGGTGGTTCCCAGGTCCCGCATGAGATGGGTGCGGCATTTGATGATGTAGGCCGCCTTGCCGAACTGTTCGGTGTACACCACCCCGTGATAGGTATCATCCGGCGTAGTCAGGCCGGGGAATTTGTCCGCATGGGCGGCCCAGTCAAAGCTGCCGCCGTCCACAATCACCCCGCCCAGAGCCGTGGCGTGGCCGTCCAGATATTTGGAGGTGCTGTGAATCACGATATCCGCGCCGAAGGCAAAGGGCCGGCAGTTGACCGGGGTGGGGAAGGTGTTGTCCACAATCAACGGCACCCCGTGGGCGTGGGCCAGACGGGCGTATTGCCCGATATCCAGCACTTTCAGCGCCGGGTTGGAAAGGGTTTCCCCAAACAGCAGCTTGGTCTCCGGACGGAAGGCCGCCTCGATTTCCTCATCCGTGGCATCCGGCTCCAGGAAGGTCACGTCGATCCCCATTTCCCGCAGGGTCTTATTGAACAGATTGAAGGTACCCCCGTAAATGGCGCTGCCGCTGATGATGTGGTCGCCACTGTGGGCGATGTTCAGCACCGCGATCAGGGAAGCCGCCTGGCCCGCGGAGGTCAGCAGCGCACCCACCCCGCCCTCCAGGGCCGCGATCTTGTTTTCCACCGCATTGGTGGTGGGATTGGACAAACGGGTGTAGAAGTCCCCGGCTATCTTCAAATCGAACAAATCGCCCAGGGTTTGGGCGTCGTCATATTTGAAGGTGGTGCTTTGATAGATCGGCAGCACCCTGGGCTCCCCGTTGCCGGGCTTCCAGCCCTCTTGAATACATTTGGTATCGATATGCCATTCCTTTGCCATCCTGTCTCCCGCCTTCCTGCTTTTTCATTTCAGTGTATCACAAATCCCGGGAGTTTTCAATCCGGCTTCCACAACGGCCCGCAGAAAATCTCCGCGCCGGGCGGAGTCGTTTCCTTCCCTGCCGCCCTGAAATTTCAGCGTTGCATTCCCCTCCCTTTTTTGATATAATAAAAATATATATACTTCTTCAGACGAAAAAATCGAAAGGCGTGAATCTCATCCGATGGATACATTTGTAGAACAGATCGTGGTTAAGAAAAAAGGCGGCAAGGAATGGGCCATTATCGCCGGTATCCTCGTCGCCGCCCTGATCCTGGCGGCGCTCGCTCTGCTGCTGGGCCCCTTCGCCCTGCTGCTGATCGCCGGCATCGGCTACGGCGCCTATTGGCTCATCACCAGCCAGAACATAGAATATGAATACAGCGTCACCAATGGGGATATCGATATCGACCAGATCATCGCCCGGCGTAAACGCAAGCGCATCGTTTCCGTCTCCGGCCAGAAGATCGAATCCATGCAGCCCTATAAGCCGGAGGAATATGTGGGCCGCCAGTTTGACCGGACGGTGATCGCCGCCCCCTCCGCCGCCGAGCCGGGGCTGTGGTGCTTCACCTACAGCAGCAAAAAGAACGGCCGCACCATGGTGGTTTTTCAGCCGGAGGAGCGGGTGCTGGGCGCCCTCAAGGCCGGCCTCACCAAGCTGGTGCAATTGGATATGAATCGAAAACTCGCCAAATAATCGTAAAAAGAAGGCGGCCCGTCCGGGCCGCCCTTTTTGGCTGAAAACAGGGACGGAAGGCAGGTTTTGACAGATGAAAATTCTCACATGCCGGGAAATGCGGCTGGTGGAGGCCGCCGCGGTCGCGGACGGGCTGGATTATCTCCGGTTGATGGAAAACGCCGGCAGCGCGGCGGCCAGGGTGATTCGCACCCGGATGCCGCTGGAAGGGAAAAGCGCCGTCATCCTCTGCGGCCGGGGCAACAACGGCGGCGACGGCTTTGTGATAGCCCGCAAGCTGATGGAGGAGGGGGCCGCGGTTACCGCCATTCTCGTGTGCGGGGAGCCGGCCGGGCTGGAGGCCGGAGAGATGCTCTCCCGGATCCGCCGCGCGGACATCGCCATCCTCAGCCTGGAAACCGAACCCTATGTGGCCTCCAGCGCGGTGAAGGAGGCGGATCTCGGGGTGGATGCGGTATACGGCATCGGCTTCCACGGGACGCTGCCGGACCACCTGCGCCCCCTTTTCCGTCTGGTCAACGGCGGCCGGTGCCTCACCGTCTCCATCGACGTACCCAGCGGGTTGAACGCGGATACCGGGGTCTACGACCAGGACGCCATCCAGGCGGACCTCACCATCACCTTCACCGCCATGAAGCCCGGCCTGCTGAACGGCCCGGCCACGGCTCTCTGCGGTCAGGTGGAGGTGGCGGCCATCGGCATCGACGAGCGGCTGGTAGACCAGTACGCCGGAGGCCAGACCATCATCGATTGGGGCATGGTGAAGGCCTGCTTCTCTCCCCGGCCCGCCGACAGCCATAAGGGTACCTTCGGCCGTCTGACCGCCCTGTGCGGCAGCTACGGCATGGCGGGGGCCGCCGCCCTTGCGGTGAAAGCGGCCCAGCGCAGCGGCGCCGGCCTCGTCACCCTGGCTCTGCCACGGTCCGTCTATCCCATCGCGGCGGGGATGCTGCCCGAGGCGGTGTTCCTCCCTCTTCCCGAAACCCCCGACGGCCGGGTGGCCCTCTCCGCCAGAACCGCCCTGCGGGAAGCGGCCCGGTCCGCCACCGCGCTGCTGATCGGCTGCGGCTTGGGGGGCGGCGACGAAGTCCGGGAGGTGGTGCGGGATCTGCTGGAAAGCGCGGAATGTCCCCTGGTTCTGGATGCGGATGGCATAAACGCCGTGGCCGGGCATATACATATAGGGAAAACAGCTCGCGCGCCCTTGGTGCTCACCCCCCATCCGGGGGAGATGGCCAGACTGCTGGGCTGCTCCATACTGGAGGTTCAGCGGGATCGGCTGGAAACCGCCCGCCGCTTCGCGGAGCAGGAGGGGGTCATTCTGGTTCTCAAGGGGCATCAGACCGTGATCGCCGCGCCCGGCCGCTCCCTCATGGTGAACATGACCGGCAACCCCGGCATGGCCACCGCCGGCAGCGGGGACGTGCTGGCCGGGATGATCGCCTCGCTGATCGCCCAGGGGATGGAGCCCTTCCACGCCGCCATGTGCGGCGTCCATCTGCACGGCCTCGCGGGGGATCGGGCCGCCGCCCGCCTCTCCCAGCACGCCATGCTGCCCAGCGATATGGTGGAGGAGCTATGCGCCCTGTTTTCAGAATTGGAACAATAGGGGCTGATCACCATTCGTGTCGTTACCGTGGGAAAACGTGCGATCCGCCGGGGGCTGCTGGCTCTGCTGGCGTTGACCCTTTGCGCCGGCGCTGCCGCCTGCGCCGCCGGCAGCGGAAAGGGGGGCGGGGCGGAAACCCCGGTCACCACCGGCTTCGAATGCGACGCCGACCTGACCTATCGGGATATGCAGGTAAAGGGGCATTTGACCCGGCTGACCACCGGCACCCTCACCCTGGACATTGATGAACCGGAAACCCTCAAGGGGATGACCATGCAGTGGGACGGGGAAACCGTCTCGGTTAAAATGTACGGCCTGTCCTTCGGGCTGGATCCTGCCGCCGTGCCGGAAACCGCCCTGGGTCGGAGTCTTCTCGCCGCCCTGGACGCCGCCCTGCATCCCTCGGGGGAGGGGAAGGTCACCGAAAACGGCCTGGTCACCAACGGGGAGGCTGCCGGCGGCGCCTTCACCATCACCTCCGATCCGGAGACGGGCAGCCTGCTGTCCCTGGAACTCCCCTCGGCCCAGCTAAAGGCCACCTTTACCAATTTCGCCCTCAAAACAACTTGATTTGCACCGGACCGTGCGTGCTGCACGGTCTTTTTTTCGCTATCTCTTGTCAACACGCAGGATATAGGCTATACTGGCTTTAAAACCGAGGGGAGAGGATTTCTCATGGGCATTCTGGATCGATTTCTGGGCGCCAAAAGGGTCAAACGCGGGGCAGCTTTTTATCAGCTATCGGTATCCGCTGTGCCGGACAAGCCCCAGCTCTTCGGCTATAAAAATAGCTGGCTGGCGATACGCAGCGATTCGCCGGAAAAGGTGATGGCGGCCCTGGAACTGGAGCCGGTGGCGAAGGCCAACTGGGCCACCGGCCTGCCATATGCCGGCGAGGGGAAGCTGGTGTATGTCTCCCCCTGTCTGGACGGCTTCGTGCTGGTGGTGGGATACTGGGAGTGGACGGAAAACCGAGCGAAGCTGGACCGGATCGCCAAGGAATTCGATGAGGTACAGGCTTTCGCCACCCATCGGGTGTCGGAAACCCATGCCTGGATGCTCTATCGAAACCATCAGCCGGTGCGGGGATATTTTTACGCCGACGGGCAGGTGGAATGGGAAATCGGCGATCTGACGCCGGAAGAGCTGGCCCTGGGCTTCGACGCCTTCCCGCACCAAGGGCAGGACGATTCCGACGACTTCCCCGATGAGGAGAAGGTGCTGGAAATCGCCGACGCCTGGGGAATCGACACCTTCTTCGAAAAAGAGGAGTATCCTCCGGCCGTGGGCATGGTCTGCGCCGGAAGCTATTCCTTCGCGGAATAGGGAAGGAACGCCCTGATTGGTTCGATGGGGTTCGGATACCGTGCCGCCTCCAGAGCCTTTTGATCCGCGGGAGAGCAGCTCGGGCCTTGTTTTTGAGTCCGAAGGCCACACAGACGGGCGGCTACGCTGATTGCCTGCAAGAACAGAGAAACCTGGCGGCGCAAAAAGCAAAACACCGGAGAATGCTTGTCAGAATCGACGGGATTTCCGAAGTCAGGGTAAGAGAAGCTCTGGAAGATCTGCGCTTCTCTCGAGAACTGGAAACGGGCGGCGCTGGGCCGCCCCGCATAAAGCGGAACCCCTTCAGGGAAAGGTTTCCTGAAGGGGTTCCGCTTTTCTTCTTTCTTTACGCCCGCTGGGCCGGGCGCTGAGCCCGGAAGATCCGGGACAGGGCGGGCTTGGCGAAAAGGGAAAGGGACAGCGCCGATGCCAGCCCGATCTTCACCATATCCCCCGGCAGAAACGCCAGATTGGACAGCAGCAGCGCCGGCAGCTCGGTCAGGGATTTGCCGCCGATGGCCGCCAGAGCGGCGGAGCCGCAGACATAATCCAGCAGCACACCCGCCATTCCCACGGCAAAGGAGGCGGGCAGATGGAGGGACATGGACAGCAGCCGGTTCCACACGGTTTTCTTTCCTCTGTCGCCGGACAGGAACCGCTTGTGCATCAGCTTGTCCATCCCACCGGCGGCGTACAGGCCGGTGAAAAGCACGATGAAGAACCAGCCGTAGATATACCCGCAGGTGGGACCGTAAAATACCGCCAGACCGCCCTTGCCGCCCGCCATCATGGGCAGGCCGCAGGCGGTGAGCACCAGCACCGCGCCGTAGGCGGTCAGGCCGCCGCGCACCCCCAGGGTCAGCCCCATCATCGCCACCAGAAAAACCTGCAGGGTGATGGGAACGCCGGGGATGATTTGAATGGCGGATAACACGGGAACGTTACCGGCCAGCGCGAACATGGCGACATACAGCGCCCCCAAAGTCAATTGCCATACCGAAAGCCCGCGGCGGCCATGCTTTTCTTCCATCGTCATCTCTCCCTTACGATCCGATCTGCTGGAGGTATTCCTCCAAGCAGAGATGGTTTTCCATGATAATTTTGGCATGTTCCACGCCTACATAGCGATAATGCCATGATTCGTAGGTTACGCCGGTGATCGCCTCCTTATCCTTGGGGAAGCGGAGGATAAAGCCGTATTCGGCGCAGTGCTCCTGGAGCCAGCGGAAAGCCGCCGTGTTCTCAAAGCTGTCGGTGATGCTGTAGTCGCCGCTGCCCCCCATGTCGGCAGCCAGGCCGGTGTGATGTTCGCTGTAGCCGGGGCGTTTGATGATGGTATTCGCCAGGCGTTCCGCCTCGGCCTGGCTGTATCCCTGGCTTTTATAAGACTGCACCTTTCGGTTGAAATTTTTCTCCTGTACCTCGTAGGACCGCCAGGTGGAGAGATCCCGCATATCGGTGATGCCGTCCTGTTTGGCCGCGGCGATCATAGCCGACAGTGCGCCCACCGCCCGCTCATCGAATTCACCGGTGCCGTGCTTGACCAAAAAGCTCTTGTCAAAGCACCAGTCGGGGGCTTTGTTCCAGTCGTTGACCAGAATCAGGTTCCAAGGCGGGTTCGCCGAATCCACCGTCCCCCCGGCCTTGGAGGTGGTGGAAGTATTGGCAGAGGAGGTCTGACCGGCAGAGGAACCGACCGACTGGGAGGGAACCGAGGATCCTCCCGCGCCGGAGGAGGCGCCGGAAGCCGTGGATACGACGGATACACCGGAGTAACCAGGATCGCTTTCTCCCCCCAGCCGGTCGGAAACGAACCGCCACATCCACGCCAGCAGCAGGATCAGCAGCACGGCCAGCAGGAGCGTGATGCCCACGACGATCAGAATCCGCAGCCGCCGCTGTCTCTTTCGTTTTGCGTTCATTGTATCATCCATCCTTTCCGGGAGCAAAAGCGTCCGCCGGTTAAACTCTCCGCCGATGCCCGGCTGCCGTTAGCTTGTCCAATCCTTCGTCGGCCTAGTCCGGCCAATCGGTTTTCCTTTTTATCATACAACGGCGGGCCGCTTATTACAATGCAAAAAAATGTAAAAATTTCGGACGGCGGGCAGAGCGTCGAAAAAACCGGCGGAATCTCCCCGCGAATCAGCGACGTCGGCGCGGCCGGGAGGGCACATTCTTCGTCCGCTGCATTAAACTCTTTCCTCATTTCTGGATTTTTTTAGGCAAAGAAGGAAATTTTTCCCGTTGTCTTTTTTTTGACAACTCCATATGTTATAGTATAAACTAGGGAAGATTCGGAAATCCCTTTAAGGAGAAAGGCAGGCGCTTTTTTATGCGGAAAACCAAAATCATCTGCACCCTCGGGCCCTCCACCGACGACCCCGCCGTGCTGCGCCAGCTCATGCTGTCGGGAATGGACGTGGCCCGTGTCAATATGTCTCATCAAAATCACGACAGCCATCGCCGGCGCATCGAGATGGTGAAAAAGCTCCGAGAGGAGCTGCAGCTTCCCGTGGCCGTGCTGATCGATACCAAGGGGCCGGAAATCCGTCTCGGCACCTTTAAGGAGCCGCGGGTGGAGCTTCGGTCCGGCGAGTTGTTCGTCCTCACCACCGAGACGGTGGAGGGGGACGACCGCGTCGCTTCCATCAGCTTTCCCGGGCTGCCGGCGGATGTGAGCCGGGGAAGCCATATCCTCATCGATGACGGCCTGATCGACCTGGAGGTGCAAAAAACCACCGAAACCGAAATCACCTGCACCGTGATCAACGGCGGCTTTGTTTCCGCCAATAAAGGGGTTAACGTTCCCGGCACCTCGTTGTCCATGCCCTTCATGAGCGACCGGGACAAGGCGGACATCGCCTTCGCCTGCGAAATGGAGGCCGACTTCATCGCCGCCTCCTTCACCCGCCGGGCGGACGACGTATTGCAGATCCGCCAGGAGCTGGAGGCCAACGATAACCACTCCATCCGCATTATCGCCAAAATCGAGAACCAGGAGGGCGTTGACAACATCGACGACATCATCAAGGTTTCCGACGGCATCATGGTGGCCCGGGGCGACATGGGGGTGGAGATCGCCCTGGAGGAGATTCCCAGCATCCAAAAACGATTGATCCACAAGGGCTATAACGCCGGGCTGCAGGTGATCACCGCCACCCAGATGTTGGATTCCATGATGAAGAATCCCCGCCCCACCCGGGCGGAAACCACCGATGTGGCCAACGCCATCTACGACGGCACCAGCGCCATCATGCTTTCGGGGGAAACCGCCGCCGGCGCTTATCCCGTGGAAGCGGTGAAAACCATGGCCCGCATCGCCCGACGGACGGAGGAGGACATCAACTACCAGAAGCGGTTCTCCGCCAGGGACGTTCACGACGCGCCTAACGTCACCAACGCCATATCCCACGCCACCGTCACCACCGCCCACGACCTGGGAGCGGCCGCCATTCTCACCGTGACCAAATCCGGCGCCACCGCCCGGATGATATCCAAATTCCGTCCCGCCTGCCCCATTATCTGCTGCACCACCAACCCCACCACCCAGCGGCAGATGAATCTGTCCTGGGGCGTGGTTCCCCTGATGGCCGACGAGAAAAAAAGCATGGATGATCTCTTTGACCATGCGGTGGAGCGGGCGGTCAAGGCGGGTTATCTGGCCAGCGGCGACCTGGTGGTCATCACCGCCGGAGCCCCGCTGGGCGTGTCCGGCACCACCAACCTGCTCAAGGTCCATTTGGTGGGCAACATCCTGGTTCAGGGCAAGGGCGCCACCGCCTACAGCGCCTGCGGCAACCTCTGCGTCGCGGAAACCGAGGAGGACGCCCTCACCTATTTCCGGCCGGGAGATATTCTGGTCATCCCCCAAACCAGCAACCGGCTGCTCCCCTTGCTCAAAGAATGCAGCGGGATCATCACCGAGATGCCGGGTCTCAATAGCCACGCCGCTATCGTGGGTATGGCGCTGGAAAAACCGGTGCTGGTGGACGCCCGCAACGCCACCCACATTCTCAAAAGCGGCACCACCGTCACCCTGGATGCGGAGCGGGGCATCGTCATGTACGGCACCGGCCCTTCGAAATGAGGCCGGCGCGAACCCCGCTGGGTTCATAAAAAAATGGTAGGAAAAAGGCAGGCCCGGATTTTATCCGGGCCTGCCTTTTCCGCGGTCACTTCCGCCTGGCCGGCTTCTATCGAGATAACAAAGGCGTTTTCATCACTGGGGCGGATCGATCACCACGCCCCGCTCATCCAGCCGCGTTTCCGGCTTCACGCTGTCCAAATTGGACAGCACCCAGTCGAAATCGCCGGTGGTGATATCGGACCCGCAATACTCACACTGCCCCGCGTTGGTGATATGCATGGGCGCGCCGCAATTCGGGCAACAGGCGCAGGCCGCACCGCCAGCTTCTCTGGTTGTGATCCCCAGGCGGCGGGTAAAGGTGAGGAGGTAGCGCATATCGTATTCCCGATTGGGATCTCCCTTGAGCACCTCCCGGGTTTTTTCATCGATGATATAATCTCCCATTCGCACCGCCATATAAATCGTCAGGTACTCATACTGGGCATCCCGCCGATATAGATGCAGATACGCCTGGTTGACGTTGATCCGTTCCACCACATTGATCCGTCCCAGCCGGACATATTCCCGCAGTTGCGCCTCGTGCATCCGGAAGAGCTCTTCCTTCTCAAAGGGCCGAATCGGCGTCCAGTCCCTGGCCGTCCAGGCCTGCTGGAGGATGATGAACACCTCCTTGGCCCAGCTCAGGAAAGCATCCCGGCTGAAGGCGGGATCCACCCCATGGATCGCCCGCAGAATCTCCTCGTCGTGATTGCCCGGCGTCGGCGCTTCGCTGGGCTGGGTGACGGTGCGGACAGAGGCGTCGCCCTTTCCCCGGTTCTGCCGGGATACCATCACCACAATCAGAAGGATGACCACGCCGGCAAAAATCAGGTTCACCGGCGTAACTTCGGAAGAGCTGCCGTAATCGCCGTCATCATCATCGACGTAATAGCCGCCATAGCCACCACCGTAATCTCCTCCGCCGTAGTCCCCGCCGCCGTAATCGTTGTGATTGCCCACGTCGCAGGGCCTTACGGAAGCCGCCGCCATCGGCGCGGCCATAGTCAGCATCCCCGCGCCGCACAGCGCCGCGGCGAGAAACCGCCTCCATTTCCCCACCCTGATCATTTCCGGTTCCTCTCCTCCCGGCTGGCTGCGGCGATCAGCAGCCTCAACGCCTCCGCCGCCGTGTCGACGGCAGCGCCCGTGCCATCCGCCCGGGGATTGTCCAGCCCAGCGGCCTCCCGCTCCTGGTTCCAGAGAACCTGCAGCACGCAGCCTGCCCGGATTTCCCTGGCAGCCGCCAGGATGAACAGCGCCGCCGACTCCATCTCGGATGCCAGACAGCCGCCCCGCTTCCAGGCCTCCCACTGCTCCAGCAGCCGGGAGGCCTGTGGAGAACTTTCCGGGCTGTGCTGTCCATAAAAGGAATCCTTGCAGTGAACCACGCCGATGTGGGCCCTCTTCCCCAGCCCGGCCGCCGCTTCCGCCAGCGCCGCCGTCACCCGGAAATCCGCCGCCGCGGGGAATTCCACCGGCAAATACTCCCGGGAGGTTCCCTCCTGCCGGATAGCCGCCGTGGCCACCACCAGATCGCCCCCCAGCACATCCAGCCGCATCCCGCCGCAGGTCCCCACCCGGATCATGGTCCTCACGCCGCAGCGGGCCAATTCCTCCACACAAATGGCGGTGGAGGGGCCGCCGATGCCGTGAGAGGTGACCAGCACCCGCTCTCCTTCCAACCTTCCCGCCCAGGTGGTATATTCCCGGTTGGCGCAGACAAACGCCGGATCCTCCAGCCGGGCGGCTACCGCCTCCACCCGGCCGGGATCTCCCGTCAGCAGCGCGTAGGCCGCCCCCTGCTCCGGCCTCAGGCCGATGTGATACATCTCCCGCGAACCCAGATCCATCATGTCTTTTCCTCCTGTCCCTGTCGGTATTTCCCATTATGCTGTAAACGCAAAGATAGGGCCCGCCGAACCCCTTTCCGGCGGCATTCCGAGCTGCTTTGAACACGCAGCGCCCCGGATGTTTACCGACGGAAAAGGTCCGGACACAGCCGCTTGAATCCGGTATTGTCCCATTTTCGAGCCGTGCCAATCAAACCACGCAAGCCGGGCGGTTGCCATCGGGCAAACGCGGGGACACGGCCGCCGCCATTCAGATATCCTTCCATTTCGGGCCGCGCCAATCCTGCCGCGCAAGCCGAGTGTTTGCCATCGGGCAAACGCGGGGACACGGCCGCCGCCATTCAGATATCCTTCCATTTCGGGCCGTGTCAATCAAACCACGCAAGCCGGGCGGTTGCCATCGGGCAAACGCGGGGACACGGCCGCCGCCATTCAGATATCCTTCCATTTCGGGCCGTGTCCAGTATACCACAAAAGCCTTCCGCCGTCAGCCGGATTTCCATCCCTGTTTGAAAATCTCCCCACCCCTGCCGTCCCCCGCCTGCCGCCGGCGATGACCCGTGTTGCTCCTGTCGTATACCGCGGGAGGGTACTGGACCCGCCTCTCCCCTTTTCCTCATTTGACAGGGACCACCGGATGGGGTATGATAAGCAGCGTATTCCATTAGCAAAGGACTGAAAGCTTTGAAAACCCGGCTCCTAGATCGACTGGATCGACCATTTTATCGGCAGCTTTTGGTGCTGGCAGCCCCCATTATGCTGCAAAACTTCATCGCCTCCTCCCTGAATATGTTCGACACCCTGATGATCGGACAGTTGGGAGAAAACGAGGTAGCCGCCGTGGGCGTGGCCAATCAGGTGTTTTTTCTGTTCAATCTGGTGGCCAACGGCGCGGCGGCGGGCTGCAGTATCTTCCTTTCCCAGTTTTGGGGAGGCGGCGACCGCCGCAGCGTTCACAAGGTGGTGGGGTTGGGGCTGCTGATGAACCTGTGCATCGGCCTGCTGTTCACCGGGGCGGCGTGCGCCTTTCCCGGTCCCATCATCGGTTTGTTCAGCGACGACCAGGCGGTCATCTCCCTGGGAATCGAGTATCTGCTGCTGGCGGCCCTCAGCTACGCCTTCACCAGCGTGTCCTTCCTGCTGGCGGGCGCTATGCGCAGCGTTGGGAAAGCCTGGCCTCCTATGATCATCAGCGCCGGAGCGGTGCTGGTGAACATCGCCCTGAACCAGGTGTTCATTTTTGGTGAGCTGGGCGCGCCCGCCATGGGGGTACGGGGCGCGGCCCTGGCCACCCTCATCGCCCGTGTGGTGGAGATGGCGCTGATGCTGGTGTTCTGCTTTCTGCCGTCATCCCCGCTGCGGGGACGGCTGCGGGAATATATCTCCTTCACCCCGGCCTTTACCGGAAAGGTGCTGCTGAAAACCCTGCCTATTCTGCTCAACGAAAGCTGCTGGGCCGTGGGTACCATGCTGTATGTCCGGGCCTACGGCCACATCGGCACCCACGCCATCGCGGCCTCTCAGATCTGCAACACCGTGCAGAACCTGTTCATGGTGGCCTGCTTCAGTCTGGCCAGCTCCTCCCTGGTGATGATCGGTAACCAGATCGGGGCCGGCCGGCGGGAGCAGGCGGTGATCTATTCCCGCCGCTTCTCCAAGCTCGCGCTGCTGGTGGGGCTGATTTTGGGGATAGCGGTCGCCCTGTCCGCGCCCGCCATCCTCACCCTCTTCAAGGTGTCGGAACAGGCAGCCCGCGCCGCGGTGGCCATGCTGCGGATCTTCTCCCTGATAGCCCCCATCCGGGTGCTGAACGTGGTGCTGATCGTGGGGGTCTTCCGGGGCGGCGGGGATGCGGGCTTCTCCCTGGCGGCGGAAGGCATCACCATGTGGACCATCGGCGTGCCCCTGGCCTTTCTGGGGGCCGTGACGCTGCGGCTGCCGGTGGAACAGGTGGTGCTGCTGATAACGCTAGAAGAGATTGTCAAATGTGTGATTGCCCTGTTTCGGCTGCGAAGCAACCGCTGGCTTCATGAGGTGGCCATAGGTATGGGAGAAAAATCAAGAGCGGAATAAATCCGCGATTCCCTCCCGGCTCTTCCTGAAACAGAAGACGGCTCTCCCCTGCATGACATACCCAAGCCACGCAAGCGCCCCCTGGCATCGGATCCAAGATCATCCAAATTGGAAACGGGAAGGATCCGCTTGCGGCCCCACCTCGGAGGTCCCTTCCGGGCGGTGGAACCCTATAAAAACGGAGCGAGAGGGCGGCCGCAGCCCAGCGCCCTTCACCGCCGCCCCCCCGCTCCTCTTCGCGTGGCACGGCATACGGCAAACCCCAGCCATTCCCCTGTTTGCGTACTTCCCCGCCACATGATGGCCGCGATAGACCAAACGATTCTTTTTCCATCCAGGAAAACAAGCTGGTCGATAAGAAAAGCATACAGAAACGCCTGTGGTTTTCCCACAGGCGTTTTCTGTATGTCCTTTTTGCCAACGCTATGGGCCGTACGATCCGGGAAAGGGCCGGCGTTCATCCTTCTCAGACGTCCGCTTCCGCCTTTCACCGGATCTTTACCCCGCGTCCTTTTCCTCCGCGGCGGCCCTCTCGCGCGCGTAGCCCCGCAGGGGATGGCTGCGATCCTCCCGGCTCATGGCCAATACTGTGGGAAAGAGCAGCAGCAGAGCCGCCAGATTGGGCAGCACCATCAGGCCGTTGCAGACGTCCGACAGGGCCCACACCAGCCCGGACTGGAAAAGGCTGCCCAGGAACACAAAGCCCACCACCAGCCCCTTGTACACCGGCACCGCCCGTTTGCTGCGGAACAGATACCGCACATTGGTTTCTCCGTAATAATACCAGCTTATAATGGTGGAGAAGGCGAAAAACAGCAGACAAAAGGCGATAAAGGGAGCGCCGAAGGCCCCCATGGAGCTGGAAAACGCCGCCTGGGTAACGTTGATCCCCGCATCCTCCCGGATCATGCCCGGCAGCACGCCGGAGGTGAGAATCACCAGGGCGGTAAGGGTAAGCACCACAAAGGTATCGAAAAATACGCTGACGATGGCCACATGTCCCTGCTTTTCCGGCCGGTCCACCTTGGCTACCGCATGGGCGTGGGGAGTGGAACCCATCCCCGCCTCGTTGGAGAAAAGACCGCGGGCCACGCCGTATTTCATCGACCGCAGCACCGTATATCCCGCCACGCCTCCAAAAGCGGCCGACGGACGAAAGGCGGCTTCAAAGATCATGCCGAAAGCGGGCAGAATCCGGTCGGCGTGAACCGCCAGCACCGCCACGCTCCCCACCAGATAAAGGCAGGCCATCACCGGCACCACCTTTTCGGTGAAGGCGGCGATGCGGCCTATGCCGCCCAGCAGGATCACCGCCGCCAGAGCGGCCACCGCCAGCCCGCCTATGAACCGGGGCAGGCCCAACGAGGTTTCAAAGGCGGCGCAGATGGAATTGGACTGCACCATATTGCCGGTGAAGCCCAGGGCCAGAATCAGCAATGCGGAAAAAAGCCGCGCCAGCCACTTGCAATGGAGACCTTTTTCAATATAATAGGCAGGGCCGCCCACCGCCTGGCCGCTCTCATCCCTGCTCCGGAATCGCTGCGCCAGCAACGCCTCCGCGTAAATGGTGGCCATTCCCAGAAAGGCGGATACCCACATCCAGAAAATCGCTCCCGGGCCGCCCAGCACGATGGCGGTGGCCGCCCCCGCCAGATTACCGGTTCCCACCTGGCCCGCAATGGCGGTGGTGACGGCCTGAAAGGAGCTCATGCCGTGCTTCCCCGCCTTCGCCCCCTTGAGGGAAAAGCCGGAAAACATCTCCCGCAGTCCCGGAATAAACCGTCTGATCTGCACGCCTTTAAGAGCGATGGTGAAGAACAACCCCACCCCGCACAGCAGAAAGATCAGCAGGTAATCCCACAAAAAACTTTGAATCGCCTTGACGAATTGGGTTATTCCTTCCATCTCGTTCCCGCTCCTCGCTGATTTTACCGCCGCGGGCGTGCGGCGGACAACAAGCTTCAGTATAACACAGGAAAAAAAGGGGGACAAGCTCTTTCGTTACTTTTTTATCAATCCACCGCTGCCCTGTCGGATTTTCACCGCACAGCCGTCTTCCCGATCCCAGCCGTTTCTCCCTCCATCCGTCCAAACGCGGCCGTTTGCCTCCCCTTCCCTCGAGGCCGGCGACTATTCCCCCTTTTTGGCGCAGAGTCCGCGCCGCGATCCGCATGGGCGGCGATTGACACCGGGCGGCGAAAGAGGTACAATAAACCCAACGCTTTGTAAAGGATGGAATCGCATGGATTTTCAGCAGCTTCTGGGCAAAGAGGACAAACTGCGCATCATACAAGAAACCGTTCCCGGCCGTCAGATCACCCTGGCCCACATCATCGCGGGGCCGGACGCCATTATTTATAAGAAGCTGGGTTTGGATCCCCGCATGGATTACGCCCGCTCCGCCATCGGCATTCTCACCATCACCCCCAGCGAAACCGCCATTATCGCCGCCGATATTTCCATCAAGGCCTCGGGGGTGGAACTGGGTTTTGTGGACCGCTTCAGCGGCACGGTAATCGTCACCGGCAGCGTGTCCGATGTGGAGGCGTCTCTCCAGGCCGTGCTGGCCTATGCCCGCGATACCCTGGGCTTCACCGTCTGCCCCGTCACCAAGACCTGAGGAGTAACGCCGTGAAAAAAATCATCCTCATGGGCCGGGTGGGCTGCGGCAAGACCACCCTCACCCAGGCGCTGCGGGGCAAAACCATCCACTATCACAAGACCCAGTATATCAACCATCACGACGTGGTCATCGATACGCCGGGAGAATATGCCGAGACCCAGTCCTTGGGCCGCGCTTTGGCCCTTTATTCCTATGAGGCGGACGTGGTGGGCCTGCTGGTGAGCGCGACGGAGGATTACTGCCTTTTTCCGCCCAATGTAACGCCCTGCGCCAATCGTCCCGTCATCGGCATCGTCACCAAGATTGACCGGCCGGATGCCCGGCCCGACCGGGCGGCGGCCTGGCTGCGGTTATGTGGCTGCGAGGACATTTTTCCCGTCAGCGCGGCCACCGGCGAAGGGCTGTGGCGGATCTTCGAGTATCTTCGGCAGCCTGAGGAGGACCTTCCCTGGGAAGGCGATGCGGGTGAAAACGCGCCGGTTAAGGGCAAAAGCTCCCAGGTCTAGCCAACCGCTTCCATCGCCGGAACGGGAGCACAGCCGCTATTTCTGCCTCCGCTTTCCCCACAGCGGCGATTTTCCACCGCTGACAGGGAATCGACGGTGAGAGGAGAAAGGAACTCCGCCGGAGGAAGCGGCCGTCGGGAGCTCTTGAAAAAGGGCGGCATAGCCGGAAGGCCTCCCCTTTATCCGCGGGAAAGCGCCGGCGCTCCGCCCGCGGCCAGTTGCCATTCCTGGATTCAAAAAAGCGGGGAAAAGATAGGGATACGATATCCTTATATTGTCCGCAGTGAAGGGAGAAGCCTCTCTCAGCGGAGCAACGGAGAAGGAGACGGCTGAACGGTCGATACAGCGGAAAAACCGACCTATCAAAGCGTTCAAGAAGAGGCGGCTCCAGAGCAGCCCGACCAAAATGCAACCAAGCCCGTGAGAACACCCCCCCTGTTCCCGCGGGCTTTTTCTGTCTCTCCTTCTTTCTGCAGATCCAGCGTTTTCGCGGATAGCGCCCCCACGCTCCCATCGCTTCTGCCGCCGCCTATCCGGGGCAGCCAGACGAAGGAAAGTTCCCTTTACCCGAACAGCGGAAAACATCGTTATCTATCCCCGGTTCAACCGGGGGATCTTTCTTACCTGCTCGGCAACATGAAAAAGCGGCCTCTCCGGTTTAACCGAAGGGGCCGCTTCCTATGTTCACACTTATTTCTTCTTGAATTTCAGCACGGCGAAGATGATCGCCGCAGCGGCCACCACGGCCACAGCCACGCAGACCAGCACGATCGTCAGCGT
>CAKTTT010000025.1 GCA_934615635.1 uncultured Eubacteriales bacterium
CTGCACCGTGGCGAAGCGTCCCTTCGTATAGGTGGGGATCCAGCCCAGGCTGCCGCGATTCTTCATATTCGCCTTCTCATACACCTCGTCCAAATAGGGCTTATAGGTCGCCCGCAGCCGCTTAAGCGCCTCCTCCACCTCGTCGGGATAATCCATCAGGTCGTAGCACAGGTTTTCCGGCCCCCGCAGCGCGCTCATGGCGTCCATGTTGCTGTGGGTATCCGGCACCGACAGCAGGAATTTTCCCTCGCTGTATTTTCCCGCGTATTCCAGCAGCCGCATATACCGCTCGTAATTGCTGCCCGGTCCCTTGATCATCTTTCCCTCGAACTGGTCCCACTCGCCCTCGCCCACAATGGGATTCACCCAGGTGGTGTTCACCGTGTCCGAGCAGAACAGCTCCGCGCCGAAATAGGAGGCGTAGTTGTCCGGGCCATAGTCCAGCGACAGAAAGGGGATACTCTCTCCCAAATAAGCCGTTTCTCCGGCAAATCGCTCAAAATCCTCCATCATCGACTGAAAATCCGCCTCGGTTTTAGCCTCCACCACCCGGCGATAATCGATGCCGTGCCACCGGCGCGTTTTCTCGTGGCCGCGCTTGGGCGCCGTCACGCACACCAGCGGCCTGTCCAGAACCTCGCCGGCCCAGAACGCTTCCCATCTTTCCGCTGTTTGCGCCATCTGCTCCTTGTATTGCAGCTCCATGTGGTCTTCCTCCCGTTTCCTTTGTCCAACTATCCATCTTCAGCCGCCCACGGCCGTTAGATGCCCTTATGCGGATTTCTACCCTTCTGCAGATTCCATCGCATTTGCCAGCCTTATATCCCCCTAGAATTCCTGAATAACCGCACGATATGCCCTTGTTTTTCTTTTATTTAATTTTTTTCATCATATACAATAGAGACGAATAATGCTTGAAGTTTATTCCGCTTTTTGGAATTATATTCCGATTCCGCAAAAATCACGAAATCTTGGCAAAGCAAAACCGGATGGAGTCCCGAGAAATCGGGTTCCATCCGGCTGTGCTGCCCTTCTTACCGCACCGAAATCGCTTCCGGGTTCCGAGGGCGCGTTTGAAAGGATATTATGCGGCGGGCGCGGTGGTGCCGCTGTATTTCACATCCCGTCCCAGCGCCTTGACCGGGTCGGTGTAAGCGCCGTCCACCAGGATCTCCAGATGCAGGTGAGCGTCCTCCAGCATCTCACAGGGGATATCCGTCAGATGACCGATTTCCTGATTGACCGTGACCTTATCGCCGGCCTTGAGGGTGGTTTTCACACCGCAGTAGCGGGAGCGGATGCCATAGCCGTGATCGATTTCCAAAACATCGCCCCACAGCGGATCGGTTTCCACCAGATGGATGGTTCCATCGGCCAGCGCCTTCACCGTCTGCCCCTTTTCCCCGCGGAAATCCACACCGTTATGGGTGCGCCAATCGTTCATGGTCTGGGAAAACACCTGCTTGCCGTCGCTGAAAACCTGCATCACATCGTTGGTAAGCGGAAGGACGAACAGGTCGGTGGGCTTATCCTGCCCATTGGTCGGCTGGGTGGTGGGCGGCGCGGTGGGAACGGTGGATTGGGGCCGGGTATCCGGCACATTGGTGATGGGCTTGTCCACCGGCTGATCCTTGGTGGAAGCGGGAGTGGTGCGGGCCGGCTCAGTCTGCGAAGCGGTAGAGGAACTGTCGATGGGCAGCTTGGGCAGGGAACCGGTAAAGGTGGCCACGGCAACGGCTCCCACCGCCACCAGGCAGACCGCCAGCGCCAGATAGAACCCCTTGCCGTTTAAAAACTTTCTAAAGCGGGAATCTTTATTAAAATGTATTTTCCCCATGGGTGTAACCAGCCTTTCTGCAACTTCATGCGGTTGTCTGCTGTTATTCTGGGCAGAAAAAAACGCAATATGCCGCCGACAAGAAAAAAATTTGCGTTCTCCGGATTTTTCCGGTAAAATGGAACTGCTTTTTTGCAACAAATCCCCCGCCGTGCGGCACTGATTTTACGAAGGGCAGGAAGTGGTGGCATGGATTCGTCGGCCGGTGTCGGCAGCTCGACCCACAGCTTAATAGAGCGCGCCCGCCGCCGGGATTCCGCCGCCTTTGGAGAGCTGTACGGGCAGATATACGCGGACTTGTACCGCTACGCCCTTTATCGGCTGGGGAGCCGTGAGGAAGCGGAGGACGCGGTACAAGAGGCCGCTCTGGAGGCCTTCAGAGGCATAGCCGGCCTCAAAAAGCCCGGGGCCTTCCGGGGCTGGATGTTCACCATCCTGAACGCCCGCTGCAACCGGCATATCCGTGGCTTGGTCCGCGCCAGGGAGGAAACGCCCCTGGAGGATTGCTTTCTTTCTGTGGAGGACTTTTCACCGGAGCTGCTGACGGCCTGCCGGCTCCGGGAAGCGATCGCCGCCCTGCCGGACGAGGATCGTCAGCTTGTTCTCCTGGCGGTGGTGGGCGGTTTTTCCGGCAATGAAATCGCCGACATCATGAAGCGGCCGCCGGGGACGCTCCGCTGCCGGCTGCATCGAACGCTGAAAAAGCTGCGGAAAACCCTCGATGAACTCGATGAAAACGAATAATCGGGGGATTCCTCCCCTCAAAATGAGACGGGAATCCCTGTCCGCCGCCGATACGGCCGCTTCGCGGCTATCCGACCGGCTCCAATGAGCCGGAAAAACAGACAGAAAGGAGGGGCTTCCATGAAAATACAACCGCTGCCGGATCCGCGAGAGGAACGGGAGTTGGCGCAGCAATTGAATCAGGCGCTGCGCCCCTTAGACGAGACGCCGCCCCCCTCTCTGGCTCCCGATCAAATCGCCGCCTGGCTGGAAGAGGAAACCGCCGGCATGAAAAAGGGCCGCCATATGCGGCGATGGGCGCCGCTGCTGGCGGGCTGCGCCGCTCTGCTCCTGCTTTTGCTGCCCCTTTCCCTGGTTTATCCTCGCACCAAAAACGCGTTGGATTCCTCTCCCGCCGCAAGCGAACCCCTCCGCGGCGATTTATCCTGTACGCCCGAAACATCCGCCGGCGGCGACATAAACGGCTCCGAACAGACGGGTGAGGCGGATCAGTCCACCCGCCCGGACGGCAGCATCATCCCCCCGCAGAACGGACAGCCGTCCTCCCCCCAGCCTACCGGCTCCGGTATGGAATCCGAAGTTCTTTCCAGGCCGCAGCAAATCGCATCAGACGAGGCTTTGAAGCTCCAGGCAGAGGGGATCCTGCTGGTGGATGTCCGTTCCTCCGACTCCTTCCGTCTCTTTCACCTCCAGGGCGCTGTCAATATTCCCTTGGAGCGTCTGTCCCAGGATATCGCCGCCTATCTCCCCACCGGTGAAAAAGTGATCGTCTACTGCTCCTCCGGGGAATGCAGCGCCCAGGCCGCCGGACTGCTGTCCCGCATGGGCTATACGGCCTACGATCTGGGAAGCGTGGAATCCTGGCCGCTGGAGACCGGTGCCGGCGTGGAATAACGACTGACTTCCCGTTAAGGGTTGCCAAAAGCAGAAAAAGAGACTCGCCGCTTTCTTGAAAGGGGCATACCATCGGCAATGGTCGGCGGGCTTAAGCGAGCGATATAGGCGCTTATTCGGCCAGCGCCTAAAACGCACCAAAATTTCTTTCCCTTGCGTGAGGCCCTGCAGCTCTCATGAACGGGTGAATGGGCATCCCAACGGCAAGCCCTTCCGTCGACTATTGTGTCGGCTCGTTTTCCCTGGCGCCCCATGCTAAAACCTTTTATAAAGGCCCCCCATCGGCAGACCTTTAAAACCAAAACGGCGGGATATAGTCCCGCCGTTTCTCCATTTTCCCCGATTGACTCCGGTTTCTTCATATCCCGACAGCCCGACAGACTGAGGGCAATATACTGCAATAAAGAGCGGCTGCAAAATTTTGCAGCCGCTCTTTATTGGGGGCATTATGAACCCCTTTCCGTTTCCTGACAAGAATCCGACAGATCCTGGGGAATCTTCGAATCGGCCGGGGCGCCCAAGACTGAATGCGGCCCGGTCAGTTCCCCCACGATTTCCTCCCATTTTTCCGATTCCGGCGTTTCCTGTGCGGCATCTTCCCGCGTTTCGTCCTCCGTCCCGTCCGGTTGCCCCTTCCATATCAGGGCGAAAGCCATGAGCAGGGCGAAAGCGCCGATAACAAAATCCGTTACCGTCGCCATGCTCCCCGCCGTATAGCGGATCCCTTCGTCGCTCAGACGCATCGCTAGCTGCGCCACCGGCCCGCTGAGGGAAAAAACACCGGTGCACAGCGCCAAAGCCGGAAGGGCGCGGGGAAGCTTTGTCCCCACGCCGGAGACATAGCGAGCCAGAGCGAAAAAGAACAACAGCTCGAAAATCATCATCATGAAATCATAGAAATTCCGGGTAACGTCCACCGCGCTGGCATATGACATTTCATACCGTGCCAGACGCAGCCACGCCCACAATACGGGAGCCAGCATCCACACCCGCATAATCCCCGACCGGGTGCGGCCCGCGCCGATCCAGATAAACCAGCAGCGAACCAGCGCTATTCCCGCCAGCAGCCCAGCCAACAGCATCAATGCCAGCGCAATCGCATCCAGCCTGCTGATAACCTCCTCGTTGGGGGGAGGCGTTTTCTCGTAAAACAGCCAATTGCCGGCATCGAAGACCGCAACTACCGTCAGCAGGGAGCCGCACAGCACGCCGGCGACCGCCGTGACCAGCATGGGCTTGCCCGCGATGCTTCGCCGCTCCTCCCCTTTGGGAAATCGTCCCAGCGCAAAAACCGCCGCCACGGTCGCCACCAGCAGGAGAATCGCCAGATAACTCCACCGCCACCATCCGGATTCCGGAAGCGTCAGCTTGGGAATCAGAAGGATCCGCACCACGGTGACAACAACCGTCATAACCGCGGCAACCACCGCAGCAGCCTTGTTTTTGGCCATGAGACAACCACCTTTTTCGGATTACCCGCAAGTTATCTTTTATTATAGTACAAACTCAGCGTTCCGACAAGGGGGTATATGGTTTTTGGCGCGCAATGGCCTTATAGGCCGGCCGAATGATCCGGCCGCCGGTGGTCAGCTCTTCGATACGGTGGGCGCACCATCCCGCCATCCGGGCCACAGCGAACAGCGGTGTGAACAGATCCTCCGGAATGCCCAGTGCGCGGTAAACCAGCCCGGAATACATATCCACGTTGGCGCACATCGCCTTGTCGTTGCCCTTCTCCTCAAGGAAAACCTGCGGCGTCAGCCTTTCCACCGCTTCCACCAGCCGGAACTCGGGTCCGAATCCTTTTTCTTCCGCCAGATCATAAGCGTATTTCTTCAGCAGGATCGCCCGGGGATCCGACAGGGTGTAAACCGCGTGACCCATACCGTAAATCAGCCCGGAGCCGTCCCCCTCCTCCTTACGGATGATCCTTTTCAGGAAGGCGGCGACTTCCTCGTCGTCCTCCCAGTTTTTAACCCCCGTCTTGATGCATTCCATCATCCTGGCCACCTTGATGTTGGCGCCCCCGTGCTTGGGTCCCTTGAGCGAGCCGATGGCCGCCGCGATGGCGGAATAGGTGTCCGTCCCGGAAGAGGACAGCACCCGGGCGGCGAAGGTGGAATTATTGCCGCCGCCATGTTCCGCATGGAGCATCAGGCACAGATCCAGCAGCTTCGCCTCCTTGTCCGTATAGGCGGAATCCGCCCGCAGGGAGTGGAGGATGGTTTGGGAGGTGGACAGCCCGGCGACCATGGGATGAAAATACATGCTTTCATGGTCGTAATGGCGCCGCTTGACCTGATAAGCATATACCATAATGGTGGGCATCATGGCAATCAGCTCGATGGACTGGCGCAGCACGTTTTCCATCGACAGATCCTCAGGATTGTCGTCGTAGGAATAGAGGGCCAGCACCGAACGGGCCAGCTTGTTCATGATGTTGGGGGAGGGCGCTTTGATGATCATATCCTCCGCAAAATAGTCCGGCAGTTCCCGGCAGGAGGAGAGGAGGCCGCTGAAGCCCTTCAGTTGATCCCGGGAGGGCAGCTCCCCGAACAGAAGCAGCCAGGCGGTTTCCTCAAAGCCGAACCGGTCGTCCGCCACGCAGCCCGCCACCAGATCGTTGATATCAATTCCCCGGTAGATCAGCCGTCCGGG
This sequence comes from uncultured Eubacteriales bacterium, assembly GCA_934615635.1. Classification (GTDB taxonomy): domain Bacteria; phylum Bacillota; class Clostridia; order Oscillospirales; family Acutalibacteraceae; genus CAKTXU01. The sequence goes on from CAKTTT010000025.1 coordinate 6,134, forward strand.
CACGGGGGATTTCTCCCCTTCGTTGAGCACATAGCCGTGGACGTTGCATATCTGGGTAAGGCCCGCCATGACGCCGCTGCCGTCCGCGTTGCGCAGGCCCCGTTTGACCCCATACTGCTCAAACTTTTGTGGATCAATCCGGTTATTCTTTCGGAACTCCTCGCATAAAGATAATAATGTACCGCCGGACAAGTCCAGGTTCCCATTGATGAGATCAATCATGCCGCTTCATTCCTTTCAGTTAACCTCCATTATAGACAGGGTAGGCGATAAAGTCAAGAAATACTTGCCCGATTTTGCAATTTTTATTTTTTGTTCTTTCACAAAAGCGCCAAAAAGGAAATAGAGAGCTATTTATTTGCAAAAAAATGAAGTGTTGATTTGCTTAATATGCATATTCAACAAGAAAGGAGTTTGATTGTGAAACGGTATGCGCTGCTGATCCTGGTGGTTTTTCTTCTTCTGCTGCTGATTCCTCTGCCCGCGCTCGGTATTCTGGGAGGGGACAAGCCGCCTGTGTCCTCCTCTGAAGGCTCCTCCAGCGGCTCTTCCTCCCCCTCCGGTTCCTCCGCGCCGTCGGCGGATGAAGACAGTTTCAAGGTGCTGGATGTCAAAAGCGGCGAGGTATTGGAGGTCGGTATGCGGGATTTTCTTATCGGCACGGTAGCCTCCGAAATGTATCCCACCTATCACATCGAGGCGATGAAGGCGCAGGCGGTGGCTTCTTATACCTATTATACCGTCCAGCGTATACGACAGAAGAAGAACCCGGATCCGGATCTCAAGGGCGCGGATTTTTCCGACGTGCCCTCCACCTTCCCGGAAACCTATACCCAGGAGGGACTGAAAAAACGCTGGGGGGATCGCTATGACGAATACTATAAAAAGGTCTGCGAGGCCGTGGATGCGGTGTTCGGGAAACAGTTGATCTACAACGGCGAGCCGATTCTGGCCGCTTATCATGCCATCAGCTTCGGCACCACGGAGGATGCGGCCAACGTATGGGGAAGCGGCTACCCCTACCTGGTTCCCGTCCCCAGCCCGGGGGATGAGCTGTCGCCGGATTTTGCCTCCACCGTCACCTTTACGCCGGAAGAATTCTCCGAGGCGGTGAAAAAGGTGCTGCCGGATTGCGCCCTGGAAGGAGAGGCCGACGGCTGGATCGGCGGGGAGATCACCCGCTCGGAGGCCGGAACGGTTACCGCCGTTACGGTGGGCGGCGTTTCCTGTACGGGTAAGCAGTTGCGCACCGCCCTGGGGCTGCGTTCCGCCTGCTTCACGGTGGAATACAAAAACGGCGGTTTCCTCTTCCAGGTAAAGGGATATGGTCACGGCGTAGGGATGAGCCAGTACGGTGCGGACTACATGGCGCGGCAGGGCTCGGATTGGGAGGATATCCTGCGCCACTATTACACCGATGTGGAAATCGCGGACGGCTGATTTGAGCTGCCGCTTCCCGCTTTCATCTCCTCATTCCCGCTTATCCCCTCCGCTTGTCCCGCTATAAGAAACCGGTGATTTACACAGGCCCTGGAAGGACCAGATACCGGTTTGCCCCCTAGAAGCCTATCCTTGCATCGCAACCCCGCCACCCGTAAACGGGGCAAGGGCATCGCCGGTGGTCTGTTCTCGTTCATATAGGGACTCTTCTCTGGGTATTTCCCCTTCGCGGAAACCTGTTGCTAAAGTCTTTTTTCGCCTCCGGTTCAACCGCTTAAGTATACAAACCAAGGCCGGACGCATAGAAATGCGTCCGGCCTCATTCTCATAAAGATCGTATGCTTACTCTTCCTGAGCCGCATCTCCAGTGGGCGCAGCTTCCGAAGGGGCCGTGGCCGTCGTGGTCTCAGGCGCGGTAGTGGCGGGAGGAAGAGGTTGCCCGTTCTCCACGCTCTTCAGGGCGGCCTGAATTTGCGGATCCTCCGCCGCCGTCAGCAGCTCCAGATAGTTCATCTGTTCCGCCGGCATATCCACCACTTGGTCGGGGGTGACGCCCACCTTGTCGATGGCACCGCCGTTGAGGAGATTGAGGCTTGCCACCGAAAGCCGGAGGGCGGAGCCGTCGCTGGTGATGGGATAGTATTCCTGCACCATACCGTTCCCTGCCGTTTTGGTCCCCACCACAGTGGTTTTTCCCCGCTCTTGTAAAACACCGGCGAAGAATTCTCCCATTCCGGAGGTTTGGCTGTTGACCAGCGTGGCCGAATTTTTATCCGTTTCAAAGGTGTCCTCAGCCTTAAGCGGCGTCTCCCCGCCATCCTTGTGGCTGATGCTGTAGGCGTACACGCCTCTGGGCAGCAGATATTCCACCACGCTTCTGGCCGCCTCCAGGCTACCGCCGCTGGCGCCGCGGACATCATAGATGAAATGCACCGCTCCCTGGGATTCCAGCGCCGCATAAGCGCTTTTGAACTGCTCAAAGGTCAGACTGTTAAAGGAGCGGATGCGGATATAACCGGTGGTGTCGCTCAACATCATGCCTTCCACACTGACGGTGGTATATAGGCTGGCGGAAATATCCAGCGCCTTGGACTCTCCCTCCCGGGTATAGGTCAGAATGATCTTTTTATTGTTGGCCAGCCGTTTGAGGGCCTCCGTCAGCCCTATTTCCGCAATCGGCGTGGAATCCACCGCAGTAATGACGTCATATTTCTGCAGTCCGGCCGCCGCTGCGGGGGAATTCTTCTGTACGCCGGACACCACGATTTCCCCGGTGTTGGACCGGAGCAGCTCCACCCCGAAGCCGGTGACCTTGCCTTCCTGGGCGCTGAGCTCCGCCGCGTATTCATCCGCCGACAGATAAGCGGCGTACGGATCGTCCAGGCCGGCAATATAGCCCTTGGCCAGGGAGGTCCGCAGCTTCTCCTCATCGATATTCTGCAGGTGCTCCCGTACCAGCTTGTCGATATCGGTGATATAACCGAACATCACCTGCCGCTTGCCCACATCGCTGACAATACTGTTAAACTGCCGCATGGCCACAACCGTTGTGATGGAAACGGTCAGCGCGATGGAAATGATGATCAGCGCGAGGGTGACGCCGATGGAAACTTTTTTGTTCATATGGTTCCTAGCCTTTCTGTCCTGCTTTCTGCCTTTTGCCGGCTCTGCCGGCTCTTTCCAGGATTACCGCCCATCGCCCCGTTCCAATCCGCCCGGATATCACAAACTCATGGAAGCGGGCCCTCCAGGACCCGTTTCCATGAGCGCGCTGCAGCAACGTGGAAAAATCGGGAAGGGATTCCTCAGGCGGCCCCGCCGGCCGAAATCACTTCACCTTGACATACCCGTTGGCGATGGGATCGACCGCGGTGCCGTCAACCCTCACCTCAAAGTGCAGATGCGGCCCGGTGACGTTTCCCGTGTCTCCCGCCAGGGAAATCACCGTCTGACCGCCCACCACCTTGTCTCCCACCTTGGCATAAACCCGGGAATTGTGGGCGTATAGGGTGACGATCCGCCTTCCCTTGGAATCCGTGCCGTGATCGATCATGATGTAATACCCGTATCCGCCGCCCCAGCTATTGGTAGAGTTGGAATAGAGCACCACGCCGTCGGCGGCGGCTACCACCTTCTGGCCATAGACCGCCACCGAACCATTGGCGATGTCGATTCCCTTATGCAGCTTACCCCAGCGCCAACCATAGCCAGAGGAAATATTTTTCACCGTGGGCACCGGCCAGAACATGGTGCCGTTGGTATATTTGCCATCGTAGTCCTCGTCGCCCTTTTTGCTGAGCTCCTCCAGCTCCTTCTCCAGCTTTTCTTCTTCCTTCTTGGCCTTTTCCAGCGCAGCCTTATCCTGGCCCACCTGGCTCTGGAGATCCTGGGCGTTTTTCTGCACGATCTTATACAGATTTTCAATTTCCTTCTTCTGGGACTCATTCTCTTTTTGAATCTTTTCGACGGCTAACTGCTGCGCGGCGGCCACCTTCCGCTGGTTCTCCTGCTCCGCCTTGACTTCGTTGATTTCCTGCAGGGCGGCGTCCATCTCCTCCATCATGGTCTGGGTACTCTCCGCCAGTTGTTCCGTGATTTTGGATTTCAGGAGGTAATCGACATAGCCGTCGGTATCCATCAGCATCTGCATCCCTGTCAGGCCGCCGGTTTTGTTCATTGCCTGCAGGCGCTTTTGCAGCTTTTCATAGGTCTCCTGCTTTTCTGCCCGCTTCTCCTCGATTTCCCTGTCCTTGGCGGCGATGGTTTCATTGATGGCCTGAATCTGCTCCTCGTAGGCCTGCACCTGATCGATAAGCAGCTCGATGCGCTTTCTGGCGTTTTCGATCTGTTTTTTATAGTTGGCCTGCTCCTCCTGGAGGGTCATCAGCTTGCCGCTGTTGTTGCTGATCTGTTTTTTCAGCTCCTCCTGCTCCTTTTGAAGCGCGGCGATTTCCTTACTCAGCTCCTCCTCCGTCTTGGCCGCGGATACGGGAGCCGCGACCGGGCACAACGCCAGGATGATCGCCATCGCGGAAAGAACCGCTGCCAGACGAAGCGATTTACCCCATACTCTTCCTTTGGTCATGGTGGTCAGCCTCCTTCTTCCTTCAGATATTTACCCATGGAAATAGCACTTCCGCACATACCGGTCAGCACGCCGGCAACCAGGAATCCGATCAGCATAATCCACCACACGCTGGAGAAGGGCAGAAGCTGAACCATATTGCCTCCAAAGGTCAGCATACCGGCCAGCCGGTCATATACAAAATAGAGAATCCCATAAGACAACAGGCCGGACAGAAGCCCCAGCACCACGCCCTCGATCACAAACGGCGTCCGGATAAAGGCGCGGGTGGCGCCCACGGATTTCATGATATATATTTCCAAGCGGCGGTTATACACCGTCAGCTTGATGGTGTTGGCAATGATGAAGAGGGACACCAGCAGCAGGATGCCGATGATCCAGCCGCCCACCGCCAGCACCACCTGTCGGATTTTGGTGAGCTGGCCAGCCAGCTCCGCGTTGTTCTTCACGTCCTCTACGTGGGGGATCTCCTGAATCTGCATCAAGGTGGCGTCAAACTTGCTTAAATCCGAAAAGGCGATGATAAACGCATCCTGAAGCGGGTTGTCCTCCTTGAGATCCTCAAAGATAGCGCCGGGCATGGAATCGGCCATCTCCTCCAGGAGCTGATCCTTGGAGCGGTGCTCCACCGACGCGACGTTGGTGATGCTCTTGATCTTTTCCTCCAGTTGGGTGATCTCCTCCTCGGTGCAGTCCGCGTCCGCGAAAGCCACCACCACATTCTGCTCATATACCCAATCGAAAATATGGTCGATATTGGCGAAGATCAGATAGGCACCGCCGGTGAGCAGAAGGCAGGAAACCAGCACGCCGATGGACGCCACCGCCATAAACCGGTTCTGCCACAGGTTGCGGAAGCCCTCCCGCAGCAGATAGCGGATACTACTGAATTTCATAGCCAACCCCCTGTTCCCCCACTGCGTCGGCCCGCTCGTCGCTTACGACGCAGCCGTCCCGGATCGTCACGACCCGGCGGTGGAATTTATGCACCAGCTCGTGCTCATGGGTGACCATGAGAATAGTAGTGCCGCGGCGGTTGATCTCGCTGAGCAGTTCCACGATTTCATAGGACATTTCCGGGTCGATGTTGCCGGTGGGCTCGTCGGCGATAATCAGAGAGGGGTTATTCACCAGCGCCCGGGCCAGCCCTACCCGCTGCTGCTCACCGCCGGAAAGCTCCATGGGATAGTTGCGCGCCTTGTTCTGCAGCCCCACCAATCCCAGAATATAGGGAACCCGCTTGCGCACGTCCCGCCGGGAGGCGCCGATGACCCGCATGGCGAAGGCCACGTTATCGAACACGGTCATATTGTTAATCAGCCGGAAATCCTGGAACACGATCCCCATGGTGCGCCGTACATAAGGAATCTCCCGCCGTTTCAGCTTGGAAAGCTTGAAATCGTTGACGATCACCTCGCCGGCGTTGGCCACCTCCTCCCGCATGATCAGCTTGAGCAGGGTGCTTTTCCCCGCGCCGGATGCGCCGACGATAAACACAAACTCCCCTTTATCGATGCGGACGTTGATATCTTTCAGAGCCTTTGTTCCGTTATCATACGTTTTATAAACTCCTTTGAATTCGATCAAAGGATCACCCCCTTCGCCGATTTTGCCGGATATCGTCGAACCGCCCGGCGGAGCATCCGTCGCCATCCTTTTTGGGGCAAGCCGGTTCCGCCGATGCTTGCCGGCACATATATACACGCGCTTCAAGGCGCCGCTGCATTCCCATTTATTTTTCGCCTCCTCCCCTTTCATCATAACGCGCAAGGGAGAAGAGGAACAAGACACAATTTCTTCCTGTCAGGAATCCTGCTGCCATTATGGTTGCTTTTAGGCCTTTCCGGTTCCGCCTGCGGGGCGGGACCGGAAAGGCCCGTCAATTAGTATTTAACCGGGTTGGCGATAAGGTATTTCTTTACCATCAGCGCCACCTTAAACACAATGGCGTCGTCGAATTCCCGCAGATCCAAGCCGGTGAGGCGCTTGATCTTCTCCAGCCGGTAGACCAGCGTGTTCCGGTGGACGAAGAGCTTCCGGGAGGTTTCGGATACATTCAGGTTGTATTCGAAGAATCGCTGGATGGTGAACAGGGTTTCCTGATCCAGGGAATCGATGGAACCCTTCTTGAACACCTCCCGCAGGAACATCTCGCAAAGGGTGGTGGGAAGCTGATAGATCAGCCGGGCGATGCCCAGATTGTCATAGCTGACGATGGTCTTCTCGGTGTCGAACACCTTTCCGACCTCCAGTGCGACCTGCGCTTCCTTAAAGGACCGGGCCAGATCCTTGATTCCCTCCACCACGGTTCCGATACCCACGGTGGCCTGGGTGTAAAACTCACCGCTGAGGGTATCCACGATGGACCGGGCCAGCTTTTCCAAATCCTTGCTGTCGATACCCGCCCGGATCTCCTTGACCAGGGCGATGTCGGTTTCATTGATGTTGATGACAAAATCCTTGTTCTTGTCGGGGAACAGGTTCTGCACGATGTCGTAGGCGGAGATATCCGTGTGAGCGGAGATCCGGATCAGCAGCACGACGCGGTTGACATCGTTGTTGAAGCGCAGCTCCCGCGCCTTGAGGTAAATGTCGCCGGGCAGGATGTTGTCCATGATGACGTTCTTGACAAAATTGCCCCGGTCGTATTTCTCATCGTAATACTGCTTGATGCTCGCCAGGGACACGGCCAGCAACGCGGCGAATTTGGCCGCCTGCTCGTCAGTTCCCTCCACAAAAAGAATATGCTCGCTGCGCGGCCGGGAGCCAAACGCCTTATAGGTATAGCCGTCCCGCACAAAAGCCTCCGGAGCGGAAAAGGATTCAGCCGTTACGGACTCGCTGACCTCCCCGATCCTTCCCAGATCGCTGCAGGCGATGATGGCCATCGTTTCATCGATCACACCGATGGTGCGGTCGATGGCCTCCCTCATCTGATGGACGACGCCTTGGAAAAGCCTGTTAGACATACAGTAACGTCCCCTTTATCGAATTATTTCCCCGAATCCTTCCCCTGAACACCCCATTAACCGCTCTCTAGGAAAGCGCAGGCGCCGCAGAAAGAATCCATGTTCCCCCTCAAAACGCTCCGGGACCATATATAGCCCGTCCGCCATCTTGCAACACTACGGGTATTATAGCTATTGTACACAATTCTTCTTTTTTTTGCAAGGGCAAAGGTTGAGAAACTGCTGGTTTGCCCGAGTGATTTTCAATAGTTTACAAAATTGTAACAATTTTTTCTGTGCTATTTCGCATTCAAAAGAGACTTTGACCGCCATCAACTAACGATAGAAAATGAGAATGGGCAAATTCGCCGCTTTTTTACCTATTTTTCCGGCCGCCGGGGGGGCGTCGGTCCCTTCCGCCTGCAAAAGCTGGGACTTCTTCGCTTCCCTTGGAGATAAAAAGAGAAATTTCCCCCGCCTCTCCCCCCAATCGCTCTCCCTCTTCTTTCAGCTTCTTCCGCTTCCGGAGGGAATCAAGCCTCTTTTCGTCCTCCGTACGCCGCCGAAATCGGTCTCGGAATACCGGCGTAAAAACAGCCAAAGGAGGAGCGTCAACTCCCCCTTCTCTCCGCCTCTTCTGCTTTCTCCCGCCCCTCTCCGCCATAAAAACGGACGAGCGCGAATGGTGGACGCCGCCTTCCCAACGGAAGAACCGGCCAACGCCTCCCTTCCGCCGCTCAAGAGGGGTGCATCATTTTCCCCACGGTCCGGAATGACAGCGACGGACTTATCCTCCCATAAAGAGGCTCCGGCGACGAGCCGAAAATCTCTCCGCATCCATCCGTCGGATTCGCCATCGTCGACCCCATCATCATCCGAATCGGCTCCGCTTCCGGTATTTCTCCACAGTCAATAATAGCCAAAACAAAATAACGGCGGGAGAACAAGTCTCCCGCCGTCGGATGTACAGAGATTACCAATCATTCGCCCTTGAAAAGGAAACTTAGTGGCAGATCGAGCGCTCGGTTTCCTTGTCGAACAGATGAATTTTGGTGTTGTCCAGCACGATGTCGATGGTGTCGCTGGGACGAGCGGTGGAGGTAGGCTCCACGCGGGCCGTGAAGCTAAAGCCCTGCACGTTCAGATACAGATAGGTTTCCGCGCCCATCAGCTCGGTAACTTCAACATCGGCCACAACCTTACAGTTAGCGAAGGCTTCCAGGTAACGGGGTTCGTCGTGGACGTCTTCCGGACGGATACCCATCATGACTTCCTTGTCAACGTAGTTCTCCAGCACGCCCTTCTCGTTCTTGAACTCGGGCAGCGGGATCTGGAACTTGACGCCGCGGGTGGTCTTGGTGTCCTCGGAGCCGAATTCCACATAGAAAGTATCGCCCTTTTTCAGCAGCTTGGACTCGATAAAGTTCATCTGCGGGCTGCCGATGAAGCCGGCGACGAACATGTTGCAGGGCATATCATACAGATGCTGAGGCGTGTCGACCTGCTGGATATAGCCGCTCTCCATAACCACGATGCGGTCGCCCATGGTCATAGCCTCGGTCTGGTCGTGGGTAACATAAATAAACGTAGTACCCAGCTTCTTATGCAGCTTGGACAGCTCGGTTCTCATCTGCGCACGCAGCTTGGCGTCCAGGTTGGACAGCGGTTCGTCCAGCAGGAAGACCTTCGGCTCACGCACGATGGCACGGCCCAGGGCGACACGCTGCCGCTGACCGCCGGACAAAGCCTTCGGCTTCCGATCCAGCAGATGGGCGATATCCAGGATACGGGCGGCCTCTTCCACGCGGCGCTTGATCTCATCCTTCGGGGTCTTGCGCAGCTTCAGGCCGAACGCCATGTTCTCAAACACGGTCATGTGGGGATACAGCGCATAGTTTTGGAACACCATGGCGATGTCGCGGTCCTTCGGCGCAACGTCGTTGACCAGCTTGTCGCCGATGTAAAGTTCACCATCGGAGATTTCTTCCAGGCCGGCGATCATCCGCAGGGTGGTGGATTTTCCGCAACCGGAGGGACCGACCAGGATGATGAATTCCTTGTCCTTGATTTCCAGATTGAAATCGGAAACCGCGGTAACGCCGCCCGGATACTTTTTGTAAATACTCTTCAGAGACAGACTGGCCATTCAAAAACCTCCCAAATTTGCACTTAATGCTGTGTGTCATTGCGGTTATGACTATCTATAATATAACAGATTTGCGGCCGCAGAACCATTCCATAAATCAACAAACTTTTAAAATATCCTTTGTCTAAATGATATAAGGACATAATCCACAAAATTTTTAGACGTTTATCCCAGCACCGCCTCTTTTTCCGCCGCTGAAAGCAGACGGCAGGCCCCTTCCGGAAGCGTGGGGTCCAGCTCAAGACCACCCATGGAAATTCGTTTAAGCCACAGCACCTTGCGGTTTACAGACAAAAACATCCGCTTGATTTGGTGATATTTACCCTCCTGGATGGAGATTTCCGCCAGCGGCTCCGCCCCGTCCTCCGCCACTCGTAAAAATGCCGGAAGACAGCGGGTTCCATCCTCCAGGCTTGTCCCCGCGGCGAACCGCTCGATATGTTCCCTGGTGACCGGGCCGTCCAGCCGGGCTAGATATCTCTTATCCACATGCCGCCTGGGCGAGAGCAGGCGGTGGGCGAAATCCCCGTCGTCGGTGATCAGCACCAGCCCCACGGTATCCTTGTCCAGGCGGCCGGCCGGGAAAAGGCCGGGCCGGCGCAGGGCGGGCGGCAGCAGATCCATCACCGTCGCCGCTTTGGGATCCCGGGAAACGCATAAAAGGCCGGGCGGCTTGTTCAGCATGATGTACACGTGTCTGCTGTAGGACAGCGGCGCACCGTCCAGCCGTATCTCCTGGAGGTCGCCGTCCGCCTTCTCCGCAGGGGAGCGGCATACCCGGCCGTCCACCCGCACCCGGCCGGCGCGAATCATCCGGCCGGCGTCGCTGCGGGAGGCCACCCCCTGGGAAGCCAGCAGCTTATCCAATCTTTCCAGTCCCATCGGCTCCCCCCTTCAACGAAGATAGGATACCATACCGCGTCCAGAAAAGCAACCGATGGGGGCTGGATAATACTGGAACGTCCCGGCTATTGCGTCGGCTGAGTCGTCGGCGGGGCGGTCGCCTGCGTGGTTTGCGTTCCGGAGGCTTCGCCGGACGACGCCGTGGGCAGAGAAGCCGGTATCTTGCTCAAGCCGTGCATAAAGCCGTTCAGCGCGGTGGAAGCGATGTCTCCGCCGACGATTTTATCCTTATATATATACAAATGCGCCAGCACATGCTCCTCCCCCGGATAGTTGGTGATTTCATAGGTCCAGCATTTCATCCGCCGCCCGCGATAGGGCTCCAGATCCATATCCGCCGCCTTCTGCACGTCGTTGTAACGGGTAAACACATCGTCAAACTCATCCGGAATCAGTACCTCCGCCGCCGTCTCATAGCCCAGGGAACGCAGAAAAGCGATCCGCTGGGCGTCGTCCGCCGCGGCCACCGGCTGAAAGACCTCGGCGGACGCGTCTTTCGCCGGCCAGACGATCACCACGACCAAAATCGCGATGAGCATCACGACACACAGCAGCAGGGACAGGATCTGCCGTTTCGACGTCTTCACCGAGAATACAAACACCCGTACCACACCCCAATATAGATTCTGTACAATGCACTATATGCGGTCGGGTTCCCAAATATGCTCGAAGGCCAGATTCCGGGTGAGGTAGGCGCAGCGCGCCTCCTCGTTTTCCGGATACAGGCTGTAGGCCAACAGTAGCTTGCAGTAAGCCGCTTCCTCCGCCATGGGCGGCAGCAGGCTTACGCCGCATTCCCGCATCCGTTTGGAGGAGGCGTATACCGCCTCCCTGTTCCACAGCGGCGAGATATACACCGGGATTCCCTGATCCATGCACCGCCGCACGAAGGCGGTGAAATCCGTCTCGCCGCCCTGCTCTCCCTGTCGAACACAGGCGGTGCCGGAATGATATAGGCCGTGAAAAACGGCGCGCACCGATCCGGGCAGGGACAGGCGGCGGTAATCCATCCCCGGATAGGGCCGCACAAACTGGACGCAGGAGCGCAGATCGGGGAATACCGGCGGCGTCTCTGCCGGAAGGGCGCGCACCTCGTCGGGCGTGGGATCATACGCGCCGCCGTAAGGACGGAAGCGGCCCTTTTCCATTCTTCCCCACGCCTCCCCCGTCACGCTGGCGAAGGTATCGGTCAAGGGAACGGCCTGCAGGATCCGGGCGCCCAGGAACACCTGGTCCCGCTCCTGCTGCCGGTAAAACACAAACACCCCGGGCAATCTCTCCGTCCGGATAAAGTCCACCGCCGCCAAAAAATTCGCGGTGCCGTTGCTCCGGGGATCCTCCAGGGGAAGATTGGCGGATACCAGCGC
>CAKTTT010000026.1 GCA_934615635.1 uncultured Eubacteriales bacterium
GGGAGATATTGACATTTATCTGTAATACAGATAAAATATTTGAGGAGGGGGTGAGGGAATGAAAACGGAAATGGATGGCTGCGAGAACCGTTTTTGTTTGTATTGGCAGGAGAATCGCTGTCAACTTTCTTATATCACGTTGGATGCCCCCGGTCTCTGCGAAAATTATGTTTATCTGGAGTTTCCGGAAAAATTTCTGCGGATGGAGAGAAGGCGGCAACTGGACAAGCCGGAGGAGGCATGATGTGTCCGACAGAAGAACAAGAGGTGATGGACGGCCGTCCGCCCTTCCGCCGCCGCGCTCACCCGGCCGGAGAAGAAAGGGTTCGCCGCCCTTCGCCGGTTCGCAAGAGATCCGCTTATCTTCCGCCGCGCCGCCGCGTTTTATCGCGGCGGTGCGGTTTCTCTTTTTATCGGCGGCCTTTTTGGTTCTAAGCGGGCGGGGACAGGCATATAATCAAGCGAGGTGAAGGAGATGACGGACTTTCAGCGAGCGATCGCCTGTCTGCCCGCCCCGCTGCGGGACAGGCTCCAGGGCGTTCCCGCGGCGGTGCAGGACAGGGTACAGGAAATCCGTCTGCGGGCCGGGGCGCCGGTGGAGCTGTCCGGCGGCGGCCGGAGCTTGCTGCTGACCCAAAGCGGCGATGTGACCGAGCTGCGGCGGACAAGCCCCTACATATGCGACGCCGCCCTTCTTGCAGAATGCTTCCAGGCTCTGTGCGAATATTCCGTCCATACCCATCAGCAGGAGATCCGCCGGGGCTTTATCAGTACCCGGACAGGCTGCCGGGCGGGGATTGCCGGCAGCGCGGTGACAGAAAACGGAGAGATCCTCTCCATGCGGCAGATCACCTCCATCTGCCTGCGGGTGGCCCGGCGGCATACGGGCTGCGCCGACCCGCTGCTCAACCGCCTGCTGCAGGGAGGCCGGATCGCTGGCGCATTGATCTGCGGGGAGCCCTCCAGCGGCAAAACCAGCCTGCTGAGGGATATGGCCCGGCAGCTATCCGACGGCTCCCGGGGCAGGCGGTATCACGTGGCGGTGGTGGACGAGCGGGGGGAGCTGGGCGCGGACCGGGGACTGCCGGAATGCGATGTGCTGCTCTACTGCCCCAAGGAGAAGGGGATCGAGCAGGCGGTGCGCTGCCTGGCGCCCGACGTGGTGCTGTTCGATGAGCTGGGAACCCCGGAGGAAACCCGGGCGGTTACGGCCTCCCTCAACGCGGGGACGGCGGTGATCTCCACCGCCCACTGCCGGGATCTTGCCACCTTGCGGCGGCGGCCCCATATCGTGGAGGCGCTGCGGTCGGGGGCCTTTGACTATCTGGTGTTCCTGTCCGGCCGGGATACGCCCGGTAGAATCGACCGCATTGTGCGCACGGAGGAGATGGCCGATGAAGATAGTGGGACTGGTGCTCATCACCCTGGCGGGGATCTGGCTGGGGCTGTCGGCGGCCTCCGGGCTTAACCGGCGGGCGGCCGCCCTAGACGCCATGGAAAAGCTGGTGGCCCGGATCGCTTCGCAGATCCGCTACACCGCCGCGCCGGTGGGGGAGCTGATGCTTTCCGCTTCCCGGACGGCGGAATTCCGCCCCCTGCGCTTTCTGGAGGCGGTGGGTTCCGCCATGGAGACGGAGGGGGATTTCCCCCGCCTTTGGGCGGAGGCCGTGAGCCGGGAGGGCGGGACGTGCGGGTTCGCCGCGCAGGATGAGGAGCTGCTGCGGGAGTTCGGCAAGGGGCTGGGCGCCAGCGATACCGAGGGGCAGACGGCCCATTGCAGGCTGTATGGAGAGCTGTTTTCCCGGCAGGCGGAGGCCGCCCGCCGGGAGGTGGCGAATAAGGGGAAGCTGTACATCATGCTGGGGCTGGCGGGCGGTCTGGGGCTGTCCCTGCTGCTGCTTTGAGGGAAGAGGGCTCCGCGCCCGGACAAAGGCTCCCGCGGGGAGAATCCCCCTGCGGGGAAACGATGGAAAAAGAAAGGCTGGTCAAGCGGTATGGATGTGGATCTGATCTTCAAGATTGCGGCCATTGGTATCATTGTGGCGGTACTCAATCAGGTGTTGATCCGCTCGGGCAGGGAGGAGCAGGCGATGCTCACCACCCTGGCCGGGCTGATCGTGGTGCTGTCCATGATCGTACCGCAGATCAGCGATTTGTTCCGCACGGTCAAATCCGTGTTCGGATTATAGAGAGGCGCCAGCCGGCCCGGCCGGGCGGCGGGGTGTTTCTCCGGGATGAGAAAAGGGCGGACGGCGGAAAGGAATGGTCGTGGAAATGGAATTCGCGGCGATAGCGGGCGTGGTGGTGGTGGCCGCCTTCCTCGCGGTGCTGCTCCGGCAGAAAAGCCCCGAGCAGTCCATGGCGGTGGGGCTGCTGACCGGCGTGGGGGTGATGGCGTTGCTGCTCACCAAGGCGGCGCCCTCCCTGGGCGCGGTGAAGGAGCTGATGGACTCCTCCGCCCTGCCGGCGGAATATGGACAGATCCTGTTCAAGGCGTTGGGGATCTGCCTGCTGACCCAGTTGGCCGCCGACGCCTGCCGGGATGCGGGAGAGAGCGCCCTGGCGGGCAAGGCGGAGCTGGCGGGCAAGGTGGGGCTTATCATGCTCTCCTTGCCCCTGTTTCAAAAGATCGCGGAGCTGGCCGTCTCCCTGATGAATGGGAAGGCGGTGGGATAGATGAGGCGTGGACTGCGATTCCTTTTTTGTATGCTGCTTCTGCTGTCGGCCCTGGCGCTGCCGCCGGTGCTGGCGGAGGAAGAAGAGGATACGGACCGGCTCTATCAGGAGCAACTGGAGGCCAGCGGGGCGGAGGCGCTGTTCGACAGCCTGCCAGACGGGACGCGGGAACTGCTGGACAAGCTGGGGATCAGCGGTTTGGACGCGGACAGCCTTACCGCCCTGCAGCCGGGGACCGCCCTCAGCGAGCTGCTGGCGATGGCGGGGAGCCAATCGGGCGGCGTGCTGGGAAGCTGCGGCCTGCTGCTGGGCATCATCCTGCTGTGCGCGCTGATGGACAGCCTCAAACAGACCGTGCGGGAGCCGGCGGTATCTGACGTGTTCGGGGTCATCTGCTCGCTGGCCGCCTGCGCGGCGGTGCTGGTGCCGCTGGCGGGCTGCATCCAGCGGGTGGGGGCGGCGGCGGAGAGCACCTCCGTCTTTATGATCAGTTTCGTGCCGGTCTATTCCGGCATCCTGCTGACCTCCGGACAAGCCATGACGGCGGCCTCCTACAACACGGTGGTGCTGTTTGTGGCGGAGCTGATATCCCTGCTGGCCACCAAGGTGATCGTGCCGCTGATGACCGTCTCCCTGGCGTTGGGGCTTACCGGCTCGGTCAGCGGCGGGCTGCGGCTGGAGGGGGTGGGAAGCTGGATCAATAAGGCGGCGGGCTGGCTGCTGACCATCACCACCTCTCTGTTTGTGGGGCTGCTCTCCCTGCAGGGGATCGTGGGGGCGGCGGCGGACACCCTGGCGGGCCGGGCGATCAAATTTTCCATTTCCAGTTTCGTTCCGGTGGTAGGCGGCGCGCTCAGCGAGGCGTTCAACGCGGTGAAGGGCTGTCTCTCGCTGCTGAAATCCACCCTGGGAGGCTTCGGCATCCTCACCACGGTGCTGATCGCCGCGCCGCCCATTCTGGAATGCGTGCTGTGGTCCCTGGGACTGAGCCTGTGCGGCATGGCGGCGGAGCTGTTCGGTCTGTCTCAAATCAGCACAGTGCTCAAGACCGCCCAGTCGGTGGTGAAAACCCTCATCGGCGTTCTGGCCGCTTGCGCGCTGTTCATGATCATCGCCACCACCATCGTCACCAAGGCGGGCGGCGGGGGATGAAGGGGCGCCGGGGACGGGAGCGGGAAAAAGGGCGGAGATAGGGCGCGGTACCGGCCCGCCGGGGGCGATATCGATGGAAAGGATGGGAAGAAGGATGGATGCCGTGAAGGGATGGGCGGCGGCCCTTTGCGCCGTGGCCATCGGCTGCACCCTGCTGCAGATGCTGGCCCCCAAGGGCGGGATGGGGAAGATTTTCCGGATGATAACCGCGGCGTTTTTCCTCTGCTGTCTGGTGTCGCCCTTGCTGAACCTGAAGTCCCTGCTGAAGCTGGATCTGGAGTCCCTGCCGACGGAAATTCAATCGGAGATGCTGGAAAACCGGCTTAACGAACAGGTGGAACGGCAGATTTCCGCCGCCGTGCAGCGGCTGACGGAGACCACGCTGGAGGGATATGGCCTGTCGGCGGAAAAAATCGTCACCGAGATGGATACTTCCGAGGACGGGAGCATATATATTAAACGAATTATCCTGTATCTGGACAAACAAAACATGGCCCAGTCCCTGACGATCCGTCAACTGCTGGAGCAGCGGCTGGGGCTGGAGGTGGATGTGGCGGCGGACGGATAGCTGTTTATTCTGGAAAGCGCCCCTGGTTCGATAAGGGGCGGAGGAAACGCGGAGTCGCGGCCGGATGCGAAAAGAAAGGAGCGAAAGATGGACGACGAGAAGAAAACAGCCGACAAAAACGCCGGATCGGGATGGACACGAATTCTGGACAGCATCAAGGGGGGGAAGGGACGAAAGATCATCATGGCCGCCGGCCTGGTGGGGATGGCGCTGATTCTGGCGTCGGAGTTCTGGCCGGGGCAAAAGGCCGCCGGTACGGCCGCCAAAACCACGGCGGAGGACTTTCTCGAAAAAACCGAGGCGAAGCTCGCCGATGTGGTGGGCAGCATCCAGGGGGCGGGAAAATGCCGGATTATGGTGACGCTGGAAAACGGCGTGGAATATGTGTACGCCACCCAACAGAAGGTCAATACCGACCGGCAGGAGGGGACGGACGGCAATTCCAGCAAGCTGAATCAACGGGATGATACGGAGGAGAGCATCGTCATCGTGGAAACGGAAAACGGCCGGCAGGGGCTGCTGGTGACCGAGCTGCAGCCCACGGTCAAGGGGGTCGTCATCGTCTGCGAGGGCGGGGATCAGCCCCTGGTGCAGCAGCGGGTGACGGACGCCGTCACCATTGCGCTGAACATCTCTTCCAAGCGCGTGTGCGTAACGAAACTCACTGAATAAGCAGGCAGAAAGGAATGGGTAGTATGACGCGGATCTTTGGAAAAAAACAGGTGCTTTTGGCCACTCTGATCGTGGCGTTGGGCGTGGCGGTGTATCTCAATTATTATTTTTCCAGCCAGCAGCCTCCGACGACGGATGTAAACGGCCGGCCCACCTCTTCCACCTCCTCCCGCAACATGGGGGATGCCCAGTTTGTGGGCAATTCCAGCGTGGTATCCTCGCCGGAATCCACCGTGGACGCCAACGATTATTTCGTGCAGGCGCGGTTGAGCCGGGAAAGCGCCCGGGAGGAAGCCCTGGATATCGTCAAGGATATGATGAACGACGTCAAGGCCACCGACGAGGTCAAAAAGCAGGCCGCGGAGAAGGCCGCCGCCATCGCCCAGGCGGTGGAGCAAGAAAGCAAGATCGAGAGCCTGATCAAATCCAAGGGCTTCGCGGATTGCGTGGTGTACATAGAAGGCGAAAACTGCAGCATCGTGGTCCGGTCGGAGGGCCTCAAGCCCCAGGAATCGGTGCAGATCACCGAGATTGTCACCACCCAGTCGAACATTGTCGCCCAAAATATCAACATCGGAACGGTAAAATAAGAAAAAACGGTTGCCCCCCGGGGACTTTGTGGTATAATATATGGGATAGCATACAAAACAGGGCCATGGTTTGAAGCGGGTCTTCAAACTCCCTCAGCCAGAAAGGAATGGACATAAGCTATGGATGATAAAGGATACAAGGTTTCCGAGGGTAGCTGCATCATCTCCGAGGATGTGATCGCCACCATTGCCAACACGGCGGCGATGGAGGTGCCCGGTGTGGCGGGCATGGCCCAGCGCCCGGCGGATATCCGGGGAATCATGGCGACGGGCGCCACCAAATCGGTAAAGGTGATCAACAACGAGAGCGAAACCGTGGTGGATGTGTACGTCAACCTGAAGGTGGGCGCCCGGATCCCGGATGTGGCGGGAGAAGTGCAGCATCAGGTCAAGGTGGCCGTTCAGTCCATGACCGGCAAGCCGGTGACCAAGGTCAACGTGCATGTGGCGGGCATCGTGCTGGAAGAGGAAGCCGCCCAGTGATCCGCCGATCCTTGAAAAGCGTGTATATCATCTGCCTGCAACAGCCCTCCGCTGGCTTGTGGAGGGCTTTTTTCTTCTGACGGATGTCGATTTCTGTCAGCAGGCGGCCATTTTTTGGAAAGGCTTGAAAAACTATGACGAGACGTGAAGCGCGGGAGCTGGCTTTTGTCCTGATTTTTGAAAAGCTGTTCAGCGAGGATACCGTCCGGGAAATCCTGCACAACGCGGGAGAGGCCCGGGATGTGGAGGAGGACGCCTTTGCCCTTTCGCTGGCGGAGGGAGCGGAGGCGCGCCTGCAGGACATCGACGCCCGCATAACCGCTCATTCCCGCAATTGGAACAAGGAGCGGATCTCCCGGGTGGCTCTTTCCATCATGCGGCTGGCGGTTTACGAGATGCTCTTTGTGGAGGATATCCCGGTCAGCGTTTCCATCAACGAAGCGGTGGAGCTGGCGAAAAAATACGGCGGCGACGAGGACGCGTCCTTCATCAACGGGGTGCTGGGCGGCATCGCCCGGGAGGACGCGCCCCAGGAGCTTCCGGCGCCATGAGTCTCTATCTGGGGCTGGATACCAGCAACTATACCACCTCCGCCGCCCTGCTGGACAGCGGGAAGGGGGAGATGCGGCAGGCCAAAAAGCTGCTGCCGGTGAAGCCGGGAGAGATGGGGCTGCGTCAAAGCGACGCGGTCTTTCATCATGTGCGGCAGCTTCCCGAGGTGCTGGAGGAGGTACGCGGCCAGGCGGGCGGGCCGTTGGCCGCCGTGGCAGCCTCCGACCGGCCGCAGCAGGTGGAGGGCTCGTATATGCCCTGCTTCTTGACGGGCGCTGGCGCGGCGCGGGAAATCGCGGCCGCGGCGGGTATCCCTTGCCGGCTGTTCACCCATCAGCAGGGACACGTGGCCGCCGCCTTGTACGGCGCGGACCGCCGGGAGCTGATCGGCCGGCGGTTCCTGGCCTTCCACGTCTCCGGCGGGACCACCGACGCTCTGCTGGTGGAGCCGGAGGAAGAAGCGCCGCTGCGCTGCCGGGTGGTTGGACATTCGCTGGATCTCAAGGCCGGCCAATTGGTGGATCGGATCGGCGGACTGCTGGGGCTGCCCTTCCCGGCGGGACCGGAGCTGGACAAGCTGGCGCAGAGGGCGGAAGGGTGCTACGATCCCCGCCCCGTTTTGAGGGGGTGCGACTGCCATCTCTCCGGGGTGGAAAACCAGTGCCGCGCGATGCGGGAAAAGGGCGCGCCGCCGGAAGAGGTGGCCGCTTTCTGCCTGCGGAGCATTCTGGCGGCGGTAGCGGGAATGACCGTTGCCCTGCAGCGGGAATACGGGCCGCTGCCATTGATCTACGCAGGAGGCGTCATGTCCAATTCCCTGCTGCGGCGGGAGCTGACGGCGCGCTTTGACGGCGCATTCGCTTCTCCCGCCTTTTCGGCGGACAATGCGGCGGGCATCGCTTTTTTGTGCGCCCTGACGGACGGGGCGCTGTGAATTTGAGCAGAAGGGAGGTCGCCGGATGGGCGCGATGAAGGTCATCACCGTCAGCCAGTTGAACCGCTATGTCAAATCCCTGCTGGAGGGGGACAGGAATCTGGCGGCCGTTTATATAGGCGGGGAAATTTCCAATTTCACCAATCATTACAAATCCGGGCACCTGTATCTCTCCCTCAAGGACGAAGGGGCGCTGGTTCGGGCCGTGATGTTCCGGGCCTACGCCGCCAAGCTGGCTTTCACGCCGGAAAACGGCATGAAGGTGATCGTCCGGGCCCGGGTGTCCCTATATGAGAAGGACGGCTCCTTTCAGCTTTATATCGAGGAGATGCAGCCCGACGGCGTGGGGGCGCTGCAGGTCGCTTATGAGCAGCTCAAAGCGCGTCTGGCGGCGGAGGGCTTGTTCGACGAGGGACGCAAGCGGCCGCTGCCCCGCTATCCCTCCCGGGTGGGGGTGATCACCTCTCCCACGGGAGCGGCGGTGCGGGATATCCTCAATGTGCTGGGCCGTCGGTATCCTCTGGCCCGGGTGGTATTCTGCCCGGTGCTGGTGCAGGGGGAGGGGGCGCCCCCCCAATTGATAGAAGCGGTGGAGCGGCTCAATGCCATGAATGCGGCGGATGTCATCATCATCGGCCGCGGAGGCGGCTCCATCGAGGAACTGTGGGCCTTCAACGACGAGGGGGTGGCCCGGGCGGTGGCCGCTTCCCGGATCCCGGTGATTTCGGCGGTGGGGCATGAGACGGATTTCACCATCTGTGATTTCGCCGCCGACCTGCGGGCTCCCACCCCTTCCGCCGCCGCTGAACTGGCGGTGCCGGATCAGGCCCAGCTCGCCCAGCAGGTGCTGCAGCTTCAGGCCATCGCCCTGCGGGCGGTGCGGAACACGGTGGACAACCGCTGCAAGGCGCTGGAGGCCCTGAAGGCCAAGCGATGCCTGGCGACGCCGCTGTTTTATGTGGAGGAGCAGGCCATGCGGCTGGACTATGTCACCCGCGCCTTCGCGGGGGCGGCTCACGTGGCGGTGACCAGGGCCGACCGGCGGCTGGCCGCCGCTGCGGGCAAGCTGGACGCCCTCAGCCCCCTCAAGGTGCTTTCCCGGGGATATTCCATTGTCTATACGCGGCAGGAAGACGGCGCGGGTCGGGTGGCCTCCCGGACGGCGGACATTCCTCCCGGTGCCCGGCTGACCCTGCGGCTGTCCGACGGAACGGTGGATTGCACGGCGGATCCCTCGCCGGAAAAATAAACGGATAAAATTCGGAAAGGCATGGGACAATATGGCTACGGAATGGACCTTTGAAAAGGCGATGACCCGCCTGGAGCAGATCGTGGCGGCGCTGGAAAGCGGCCGCTGCACCCTGGACGATTCCCTCAAGCTGTTCGAGGAGGGCACCAAGCTGACTGCCTACTGCTCCAAAGCGTTGAAAACGGCGGAGCAGAAGATCGTCAAGCTCACCGCTCCCCAGAAGGGGGAGGAAGAAGGAGAGAGGGCCGACAGAGAATCGCCGGAGGAAGTATGACGGGAAAGGACGGAAACCGACTATGATCCCATCGCTGTACAGCCGGTCGCTGCAAAGTCATCTGGAGGATATAGAAAAGGCGCTGCCCCGCTATCTGCCGCCGGCGGAGGGATTGAGAAAAACGGTGGCGGAGGCCATGATTTATGCCTGCGCCGCCGGCGGCAAGCGGCTGCGGCCGGTGCTGACGCTGGAGTTCTGCCGCCTTTGCGGCGGCAAGACGGCCGCTGCGCTTCCCTTTGCCTGCGCGCTGGAAATGATTCATTCCTATTCCCTGGTTCACGACGACCTGCCCTGCATGGACGACAGCCCCCTGCGGCGGGGACGTCCCTCCGTCCACGCCGCGTTCGGGGAGGATATGGCCCTGCTGGCCGGCGATGCGCTGCTGACCCGGGCGTTCGAGATCATGCTGAAGAAGGAAAACCGGCAGGGGCTGCCCGAGGGGGCGGCGCTGGAGGCCGCATCGGTCCTGGCGGACGCCGCCGGGATAGAGGGCATGGTGGGCGGCCAGGTGATCGACCTGCAAAGCGAAGGCAGGGAGGTGGGGCTGGAGGTATTGGAGGAGCTGCAGCGGGGCAAGACGGCCGCGCTGCTGACCGCCGCGTGTGAAATGGGCTGCCTGCTGGCCGGCGGAACGGCCGAGCAGCGCCAGGCCGCCCGGATCTACGGCGAAAACGTGGGGCTCGGTTTTCAGATTATCGACGATATTCTGGACGCCACCTCCACTCCTGAGGAGCTGGGCAAGCCGGTGGGCGGCGACCAGATCCATCGGAAAACCACCTATGTGAGCCTGCTGGGGATCGAGGAGGCCGTCCGCCTGGCGGAGCGGCGGACCCAGGAGGCGGTGGACGTTCTGCAGGCGTTCGGTTCTGAGGCGGCGGAGCTGCGCCGGCTGGCGGCGGAGCTGCTGCGGCGGAAAAAATGACGCTCCCCGGGAGGGAGGCGCTATCTCGCCTGCTGAACAGGCGGAAGTGAAACGGTAGAAAGGCGGCGGGTTCCATGCCTTTGATTGAGGATTTTTTCAGAAACAGGGTGTTGTTTGCCGCGGGGCTTGCCTGGCTGCTGGCACAGGTGTTCAAGGTGCTGATCACCCTGATCATCTCCAAAAAATTCACCCCCGAGCGGCTGTGGGGCGCAGGCGGTATGCCCAGCGCCCATTCCGCCATGGTTTGCGCGCTGACGGTGTCCATCGCGCGATTCAACGGCGTCAATTCCGCCGTTTTCGCCCTGGCGGTGATGTTCGCCTTCGTCACCATGTACGATGCGATGGGCGTCCGGCGGGAGGCGGGGGAGCACGCGCGGCTGCTGAACAAATACCTCAACCAAATCGAAAACCAGAAGGCGGACGTCAACGGAGACGGGATCCCCGACAAGGAAGTGGATGAGATCGAGCTCAAGGAGTTTATCGGCCACACCCCGCTGGAGGTGCTGGGCGGCGTCCTGTTGGGGATTCTGGTGGGAATCCTGATCCCCGCCTGACCCTTGGACGGGCGGAGGATCGGGGAATGTATTTGAGTAAAGCGAGGCCTGCTTATGCCGGAAAACAGCCCGGAGACGCTGTTGTCTCAATTGACCCATGAAGAACTGAAACGGATGACCCCTCCGGAGCTGGAGGCGCTGTGCCAGAAGCTGCGGGAGGTCTTGATACATACGGTTTCCCAAACGGGGGGGCATTTGTCCTCCAACCTGGGGGTGGTGGAGCTGACGGTGGCGCTCCACCGCTGCTTTGATCTGCCCCATGACCAGATCGTCTGGGACGTGGGGCATCAGTGTTATGTACATAAGCTGCTCACCGGCCGGGCGGACCGGTTCGAAACCATCCGCAAGGAGGGCGGGCTGTCCGGCTTTCCCCGGCCGGATGAAAGCCCCTGCGACGCCTTTATTGTAGGGCACAGCAGCACGGCGGTCTCCGCCGCCAACGGTTTGGCCAAGGCCAAGGCTCTTAGCGGGGACGACGGCTATGTGGTGGCGGTATTGGGAGACGGGGCGCTGACCGGCGGCCTGGCTTATGAAGGGTTGAGCAACGCCGGCCGCAGCCGGGACCGGCTGATCGTCATCCTCAACGACAACCGCATGTCCATCAGCCGCAACGTGGGCTTCGTAGCCCGGCATTTGGCGACGCTGCGCTCCCGGCCCCGGTATGTCCGCTTCAAAAACGGCTTCGGCAAGGTGATGTCCCGCATCCCGCTGGTGGGCCGGCCGCTGTATACCCTGATGCTGGGGGCCAAAACCAAGCTGAAGAATATGGTTTATCACAACAGCACCTTG
Organism: uncultured Eubacteriales bacterium; assembly: GCA_934615635.1. Classification (GTDB taxonomy): domain Bacteria; phylum Bacillota; class Clostridia; order Oscillospirales; family Acutalibacteraceae; genus CAKTXU01. Next base: position 11,416 of record CAKTTT010000026.1, read on the forward strand.
TTTGAGGAGATGGGGTTTTACTATCTCGGCCCCATCAACGGGCACAATCTGTCGGATCTGTCCAAGGCCCTGCAGGCGGCGAAAAATATCACCCGTCCGGTGCTGCTGCATGTGGAAACCGTCAAGGGCAAGGGCTATGAATACGCCATGAAGAGTCCGGACGTTTATCACGGCGTCACCTCCTTCGATGTGGAAACGGGAAAAACGCCGGCATCCGGCCCCTCCTTTTCCTCTGTGTTTGCGGAAAATCTGACGGAGCTGGCCAAGGAGGACGAAACTATCTGCGCCATCACCGCCGCGATGAAAAACGGCACCGGCCTGCAGGGCTTCGCCGATCGATTCCCCGACCGGTTCTTCGATGTGGGAATCGCGGAGGAGCACGCCGTCACCTTCGCCTCCGGCCTGGCGCAGAATGGGATGCTGCCGGTGTTCGCAGTCTATTCCACCTTCCTCCAGCGCAGCTATGACCAGATTCTTAACGATACCGCCATCATCGGCAGTCATATTGTTCTGGCGGTGGACCGGGCCGGCGTGGTGCCGGACGACGGGGAAACCCACCAGGGCATCTTTGACGTGCCCTTCCTTTCGACTATACCGGGCGTGACCATTTATTCTCCCGCCAGCTTCGGGGAATTGGCGATCCATCTCAAGCAGGCTCTTTACGATGTCAAAGGCATCGCGGTGGTGCGGTATCCCAAAGGGGGGGAGCTGCCCTGTCCGGTGGACTTTGAACCGGATTACAAGCCTTATACCCTGCTTCATGCCGGCGGATCCCGGATGCTGCTGGTAACCTACGGGCGGATTTTCCGCTCCGTGCTGGCCGCGGCGGAGGAGCTCAGCGGATTGGGGGTGCGGGTTTCGGTGCTCAAGCTCAACCGGATCCTTCCCCTGGATCCGGAATGCATCACCTTGGCCATGGGCTACCAGCGGGTGTTCTTTTTTGAGGAGGGCTACCGCAGCGGCGGCATTGGCGAGCACTTCGGCGCGGGGCTGATGGAACGGCGGTATTTCGGGGTGTATGAGATTCACGCCATCGAGACCTTCCTCCCCACCTGTACCGCCTCTTCCGGTCTGCGCCGATCGGGGCTGGATGTGGACAGCATACGGGATACGGTGCTGCGCTTTGCCGATGCCGGGGTTTACGGCTCCGGCGAGGCCGTTCGGCCGGGAGAAAAGGAGGCCGCCGATGGATAGCCGGCGGCTGGATGCGGCTCTGGTGGAACGAGGGCTTGCCTCCGGCCGGGAAAAGGCTAAGGAGCTGGTCCGCGCCGGAGGGGTGCGGATCAACGGCCGCCCGGCGGCCAAACCCTCTCTGGCGGTGTCGCCGGCGGATGAGATCACGGTAGAGGCGGGCTTGGGCCAGCGGTATGTGGGCCGGGGCGGCTATAAGCTGGAAAAGGCGCTGGAACTGGGCGCCTCCCCCGCCGGTAAATGCTGCTTGGACGTAGGGGCATCCACCGGCGGCTTTACCGATTGTATGCTGCAGCACGGTGCCCGGCTGGTCTATGCCTTGGACGTGGGACACGGCCAGCTTCATGAAAGCCTCCGTTTCCGCCCGGATGTGGTCAATCTGGAAGGGATGGATATACGGGACGGGGAGGGGATCCGCAAAATTATCCCGCCGGCCTCTGTACAATTTTGCTCGGTTGATGTATCCTTTATTTCGATAAAGAAAATATTGGACGCGCTGCCGCCTCTGCTGGAGCGGGAGGCGTGGGCGGTCCTTTTGATCAAGCCTCAGTTCGAGGCGGGGCGCGCCGCGGTGGGCAAACGGGGCGTGGTAAGGGATCCGGCGGCCCATCGGGCTGTGCTACGGGAGCTGCTGCCTTTTCTGCGCTCCCGGGGGTTTGGATTGGAGAAGCTGACCCCTTCCCCCATTAAGGGCGGGGACGGCAATATCGAGTATCTGGCGCTGACCCGCTACGGCTGTCCGGAGGGCGCGCCTCCCGACGTGGAGGCCGTGGTGACGGAGGCCTTTGGGCGCCGGGACGAATAGAGCGACAGGAAGGAGAGAAAGCCGTATGCGCGTGGCTGTTATTGCCAACAGCAAGGCCGAGGGTGTGGCCCTGGCGCGGGACAGCGTCTGCCGGGCGCTGCGGGATTTGGGAGCGGAGCTGCTGCTCCCGCCGGACTGCGCGGCATTTCCCGCACCGGGCACCGACGAAGTGCTGGCGGCGTGCGACGTGGCCGTGGCCCTGGGCGGGGACGGCACCATTATCCACACAGCCAAACGGGCCGCGGGCTATGGCCGGGCGGTGCTGGGGGTCAACTGCGGCCACCTGGGTTTTATGGCGGGACTGGAGCTGGATGAGTTGAGCCATCTCCCCGCCCTGATTGAGGGGCGGTACACCGAGGAGCGGCGGATGGTGTTGGACGTGGCGGTTCATGCGGCGGAGGCGACCCGGCGGTTCACCGCCCTCAACGAGGTGGTGATCTCCCGCGGCGCCCTCTCCCGGATGATCGAGCTCCAGGTGAGCAATCACGGCGAGCCGGTGGTGACCTATCATGCGGACGGGGTGATCGTGGCGACTCCCACGGGTTCCACCGCCTATTCCCTTTCGGCCGGCGGCCCTATCATCGATCCGGCGCTGAACGCGCTGCTGATGACGCCGATCTGCCCCCATTCCCTTTTTACCCGCTCCATGATTTTTCACGAGGACGCCTGCCTGTCGGTGACCTCCCCCTCGGCGGACAGGGAGGAGATTTTCCTCACCGCGGACAGCGAGGAGGGGATGCCCGTCTCCGGCCGCGACCGGATCGTCGTCTCTCGCTCCCCGCTGGAGGCCCGCCTGATCAAAATCAAGCCCGTCTCCTTTTACGGGGTTATCAACCAAAAGCTGATGAACCGCCGGTGACGGCGGATCGCGCAATGGATATCCATTAAAAAGCAGAAAGGTGTGATTTTGGCCGTGAAAACAAAGAGGCACGCGAAGATACTGGAAATTATCAGCAGCTACGCGGTGGATACCCAGGAGGAGTTGCTGGGACATCTGAAAAAAGCTGGCTTTGACGTGACCCAGGCGACGGTGTCCCGCGATATCAAGGAGCTGCGTCTGATCAAAACGCTGGGAAGCGACGGCCGTTATCGCTATTCCACCATGAAGCAGGAGGCCGACGGCATATCCTCCAAGTTCCATTCCCTGTTTTCGGATGCAGTGCTGCACATCGATTTCGCGGGGAACATCGTGGTGATCAAGTGTCATTCCGGTATGGCCCAGGCCGCCTGCGCCGCCATGGATTCCCTGCATTGGGACGCGGTGGTGGGAACCCTGGCGGGGGAAGACACCTTCATCTGCCTCACCAAGGACGAGAGCCAGGCCGTGGGTTTGGTGACGGAGCTGAAAAAGCTGCTGAAATAAACAGCCTGTCCGCAGGGGCCGCGGCCTCCGGCGGGGAATCATATGATATCCTATAGGGAGAGGGCGTGAATCCATGCTCGTCAGCCTGCAAATCGAGAATATCGCCGTCATTGAAAAGGCGGCCATCGCCTTTGACGCCGGCTTCAACGCCCTGACGGGCGAAACCGGCGCGGGCAAATCCATTGTGATCGACGCCATCAACGCCGTGCTGGGGGAGAGAATCAGCCGGGATCTGGTGCGCACCGGCAGCCGCAGCGCCGGCGTTTCCGCCCTGTTTACCGACCTGTCCGCCGGCGCAGCGGCGGCGTTGGAGGAGCTGGGCTATCCCCCGGATGAGGAGGGTGCGCTGCTGGTGCAGCGCACCATTTCCGCCGACGGTAAGGGAACCTGCCGCATCAACGGACAGCTTGCCACGGTGTCGATCCTGCGGTCGGTGGGACGGTTGCTGGTCAACATCCACGGCCAGCATGAAAACCAAGCTCTGCTGTCTCCGGAGAGGCATGTGGAATATCTGGACCGGTTGGGCGGCCTGCTGCCGCTGCTGGAGGAATACCGCGCCGCTTACCGGACCATGTGCGGCGTGCGCTCCCGGTTGGAGGCCGCGGACATGGACGAGGCGGAAAAAGCCCGGCGGCTGGATATGCTGCGTTTTCAGACCGGTGAAATAGAGGCGGCGGCGCTGCAGGCGGGGGAAGAAGAGGCGTTGACCGCCCAGCGGACCCTTTACCGGAACGCGGAAAAAATCGCCGGAGCCGTCATAGGCGCCAGAGCGGCCCTCTCTGGAGACGAGGAAACGGAAGGCGCCCTTTCCGGGGTTTCCCGCGCCGCCTCCGCCGTGCGGGACGCCGCCCGGTATATGGAAGGGGCGGGGGAACTGGCCCAGCGGATGGAGACGGCGCTGTACGAGCTGGAGGAGTGCGCGGGAGAGCTGCGGGATTATGCCCAGCGGTTGGATTTCGACCCCTCCGAGCTGGATGAAACGGAAAGCCGGCTGGAGGCTATCCACCGGCTGAAGATGAAATACGGCGGCACGGTGGAGGAGATTCTGACCTACTATGAACGAGCGCAGCAGGAGCTGGAGGCCATCGAAACCTCCGATTTGCTGCTCTCCCGGCTGACAAAGGAGCTGGAGGCCGCCGAGGCGGCGGCCCGGGAGAAGGCGGCGGCGCTCACCGCCGCCCGGAGAGAAGCGGCGGCCCGGTTCAGCCGGGATGTGATGGAGGAGCTGGCCTTCCTGGATATGCCGGGGGTGTCCCTGGAGGTGGCGATGGAGCCCGTCCCCCTGGGGACCGGCGGCGGGGACCGGGTGGAATTTCTCATCGCCGCCAATCCCGGGGAGCCGCCCAAGCCCATCGCCCGCATCGCCTCGGGAGGGGAGCTGTCCCGGATTATGCTGGCCATCAAATCGGTGCTGGCGGATGCGGACGATATCGACACCCTGATATTCGATGAGATCGACACCGGCATCAGCGGCCGGGCCGCCCGGAAGGTGGGGATCAAGCTGCGGCAGACCGCCGCTTCCCGTCAGGTGCTCTGCGTCACCCATCTGGCGCAGATCGCTTCCCTGGCGCATCATCACCTGCTGATCTCCAAAACGGTGCGGGAGGGCCGCACCTACACGGAGGTGACGCCTCTGGATCGGGAGGCGCGGGAGCGGGAGCTGGCCCGGATTATCGGCGGCGAGGTGACGGGGCCTGCGCTGGAGGCCGCCCGGGAGATGCTGGAGAAGGCGGCCGGGGAGAGCGCGGAGGGATAAGCGGCCTGTGGTCTGGGAAAAGGACGGCCATCCAGCGGAGCCCTTTTGTCCGCCGGTTGAAGGCAGCGTCTGCCGCTGAAATCGGATGTCCGCCTCTGCTGGGAAGTAAGGGGAATGGTATCAGTGGCATCCTTGAAATTACCGAGAGCATAAAGGATATAATCGGGGCGACAAATATGAATTTAAGCTGGAGAAAAGGGAAATGGGAAAAGAATATCTTATGATGCCTGCAGCGGAAAAAGCATGGATGTATCAGCGGGTCAAAAAATAACCATTATCGACATTGAGGGTGGACAGGTAGTTGATTTCTTTGCAGAGCGTATGGGGAGACCGGAGGAATTTTTGTCTACTGGAGTTACAATAGACTGCAATGAGTCCTTGCGCCTGGCTGTTGGAGATCATATTTATTCCAACCTTTATCATCCGATGTTTGAGGTGATATATGACGAGGTTGGAGAGCATGATTTACTGCATCCCTGCTGCCGTCCGGAAATGTACGAATTTTTCTATCATAATGGGTCAGGGCATCCGAATTGTTTAGATAATATCAATCATCATTTAAATGAGATAAGACCGATTATCCATCCTGTCAATATTTTTATGTATACGCAAATCCATACAGACGGCTCTCTTTCTGTTGGGCGCCCTCTGTCAAAGGCAGGCAATAAAATAATTCTGAAAGCTGAAATGGATATGCGTCTGGGCGTTGCTGCTTGCAGCGTGTCCGAAAGCGATTGTAACAGCGGAAAATGCTCCCCAATAAAAATAGGTATCGAAGATTAAGCGGCAGCGGGGAGGAGCGGCGGAAGTTCCCCTTGACAAGGGAGAAAAAGTGTGCTTTAATCCATGATATAGGCGATGAAGGAAAGAAGTACCCGCGCTTTCGCGGCGCAGAGAGCCGCCGGCTGGTGTGAGGCGGCGCGCGTGGGCGGGGAAATACATTCCGGAGCCGCGAGCTGAAACGCCCTTGGGCGGAGTAGGGGAGCCGGGAGCGCCCGTTATCGCGCGGCGGCGTTGCTTGACGCCCGACGAGGCCGTTTCCGTAAGGAAACGGCGAACTGAGGTGGTACCGCGGATTTTCCGCCCTCTGCATGGCTGCAGGGGGCTTTTTTGTTGCCCCGCAGCCGGTTGGAAAAAAGGCGGGCCACGCCCGCCGTACAGGGAATGGGCGAAGAGCCCGGAAAGGACAGGAATCGGTATGAAGATGTATGAGGAACTCAAGGCCCGAGGGTTGATCGCCCAGACCACGGATGAAGAGCAGATCAGCCGGCTTATCAACGAGGGCAAGGCCGTGTTTTATATCGGCTTCGACTGCACGGCGGACAGCCTGACGGCGGGACATTTTATGGCCTTGACCCTGATGAAGCGGCTGCAGTCCGCGGGCAACAGGCCCATCGCCCTGATCGGCGGCGGCACCACCATGATCGGCGACCCTTCCG
>CAKTTT010000027.1 GCA_934615635.1 uncultured Eubacteriales bacterium
TCACCTCCTTCTCGGTCATCACCGACCGGAAAAACGGCAACATCAAATACCCGCTGGCCGACTATTCCCTGCGCCCCGATGTGGCGATCATCGATCCCCAGTTCGTCATGAGCCTGCCCAAATCCGCCACCGCCTTCACCGGCCTGGACGTGCTGACCCATGCGCTGGAGGCCTATGTCTCCAACATGGCCAGCGACTACACCGACGGGCTGGCTCTGCAGGCCATCGATATGGTATTCGACTATCTTCCCCGGTCTTATGAGAAGGGGGCGGAGGATCCGGTGGCCCGGGAGAAAATGCACAACGCCTCCTGCATCGCCGGTATGGCCTTCACCAACGCCTTCCTGGGCCTGAACCATTCCATGGCCCACAAGCTGGGCGGCGAATACCATATCCCCCACGGTCTGGCCAACGCCCTGCTGCTGCCTTATGTGACCTACTACAACGCGCAGAAGCCCACCAAGTTCGCCACCTTCCCCAAATACGAAACCTTCATCGCCGATCAGAAATACGCCAAGGCCGCCCGTATGCTGGGGCTGGGCGGTAAGACAACCCAGGAGAGCGTGCTTAATCTGGTGCACGCCATTCAGGAGCTGATGAAGAAGGTGGGTCTCCCCACGAGCATAAAGGACTGCGGCGTCGACGAGCAGGAATTCCTGCTAAAGCTGGATGCTCTCTCGGATCACGCTCATTCCGACCAGTGCACCATGGCCAATCCCCGTTATCCGCTGGTGTCGGAAATCAAGGAGATCTATCGCAAAGCCTATTACGGCGAGGAAATCAAATAAAGCCCCGTCCACCGGCCCCGCGATGCCTAAAGCCCGGAGAATCCATGGATTCTCCGGGCTTTTTCCACTTTCGCCAGTTCTGTCCCCCGCCCCACAGCGGTTTTCAATACCGCCGGTCTTGCCGCCTTCGCGGGAGTCCCGCCTATGGGACCTCGCTCCGTTGACGGAGAATACCCCGCCGGATAGCGGCGATTCCCTTCCTGCCTGTCCCAGGCACGCCGTTACTCCACGCCGGGAACGGCATCTTCTCCCCCATCGCCCTCGAAGCCGGCCGTGTGGAGGAAATGGAGGATACCTATGCTAAATTAGCGGCAATTTTCTTTCACATATATAGTATTATCACAAAAAACACACATCTTTGTTGATCGATATATAACAACAAATCATAAACTTCCTCCGTGCCGGTTGCTTTTCCCAATTTTCCGAGTATAATAGAACATGGTTTGTTACAAATTTGTAACCTTTCGCCTTTGTGGATACATCCTAAATGCGAGGAAGTGAGATCCCATGTCTTTTCAGCAAAACGACGAGACGGCCGCTAAGACCTCACAGAGTCTGCGCCGGGCGGCAGCGTTTATAAAGATTTGCGCCGCCCGGAGTCTGTCCGCCGGATATCTGCTCTGCTACCGCACGGGACTCTTTACCATACGCTTTTTCCGCCGGACCGGCCGGATTCTCGGCCGGCTGTTTCGCCCCGCCGCCCGGCTGCTCTGCCGCGGTGTGGATTGGCTGCTGCTCCGGCATGTCCGGGCGATCGTCGCTGAACTCAAACGCTTTGGGCAGGGCTTCGGCATCGCGGGCCGCCGGGTGGCGGCCGCCTTTCGGCGGCATCCCCTGCTGGCGGTGCTGCAGGTACTGATGCTGCCCCTGACCGCGCTGCGCAGGCACCGCAAGATGGCGGTCAGCCTGCTGAATCTAGCCGCTCCGGTGGCCGCTTGCTTTGTATTGGCCTCCACGCTGCAATATTGGGCCGGAAAAACCTTTGTGCTTCAGTTGGAATACGGCGGAGAGTCCATGGGGTATATCTCCAAGGCCTCTGTCTTTGACTCCGCCGCGGATATGGCGGTGGGCCGCGTGATCAATACGGATAATTCCTTTGAGGTGGAGCGAACCCCCAAATTCACCATCACCATGGCCGGGGCGGATCAGGTGCTGGATGAGAAAACCCTCTGCGACAAGATTCTCCGTTCCTCCACCAGCGCCATCGCGGAGCTCAGCGGTCTGTATATCGACGGCCAGTTTGAAGGCGCCGTCCGTTCCCGCGCCGAATTGGAGGGGGTCCTCCAGGAAATCCTGGATTCCTATTCCGACGGCGGCGAGGAAACCTTGGACTTTGTGCAGAACGTGGAGGTGGTGGACGGCCTGTATCCCCTTTCCGCCGTCGTATCCGCCCAGGATATGCATTCCCTTCTGACCAGGGAATCCGTTGTGGGCCGCACCTATGAGGTGGTCAAGGGCGATTCCCTTTCCCGCATCGCCAACAAAAACGACATGACTCTGAAAGAGCTGATGGCCCTCAACCCCGGTGTGAACGAACTGGTGCACATCGGCCAGGAGCTGACCGTACAGCGGGCCCAGCCCTATCTGCGGGTGCAGTCGGTGCGCACGGTGGAATACACCGAGGAGATTCCCTTTGCCACCGAAAAGGTGCAGGATGCCAATCAGTACACCGGCTATTCCAAGGTCAAGCGGGAGGGCAAAGCCGGCGAAAGGACCGTCGTGGCCCAGGTGGTGGAAATCGACGGCGTGGAACAATCCCGCACCATTCTCTCCGAAACCGTTACCGCGGAACCCGTCAATAAGGTCCTGATTGTCGGCTCCAAGAAATACAACGCCAACATCGTGGCCGGCGACGGCATCGCCACCGGTAAATTCATTTGGCCGATTCCCGCCTGCAAGCTGGTGACCACCAAATTCGGTTCCGGCGGGCACAAGGGTGTGGATATCACCGGCGGCGCCATGAACAAACCGGTCATCGCTTCCGACGGCGGCCGGGTGGCGGAGGTCAACACCAGCGGCTACGGCGGCGGCTACGGCAAATATGTCATCATCGATCACGGCGGCGGCTACCGCACCATGTATGCCCACCTGAATAAGGTGGCCGTGGTAAAAGGCCAGCAGGTCACCCGCGGCCAGGAAATCGGCCTGGCAGGCAACACCGGCCGCAGCTACGGCGCTCATCTGCATTTTGAAATCCGCCGGAACGGCGTGCCGGTCAATCCCCTCAGCTATATCTCCTACGGCAAATAAGGCAAGCCGTCCGTATGATGAGGAAATACGGACGGCTTCTCCATAACTCCTGCTGAAAAAGCGGCTCCACGGAGCCGCTTTTTCCTTTGTCAAAATGGGATGACAACCTCTGCTGTCCCACGCAGGCCGCTCCACCGCCGCGTCTGGCGGCGTATGAAGCGCGGGAAAAACCGATCTGTGCGTAGCCGTCGTTTTTCATGACCGGCCCTCCCCTTCCATACGCGGGCGCCGAACCTCTCCGGGTCCCGTCCTCGTCCAAGGGAAAACGCCAGGCTTCATCCGGGCCCCTGCCGCTTCCGGTAAAACGCCTTCCTCAGCGCCGCCCTCAGTCTGGGAGAATCCCGGCGGGGATATCCTCCGCAGCAACCCACTTATATATCGTCCTCTCCCCCTGCTCCCCCTCCAGCACGATCTGCGCCATATACAGCCGGCGGCTGGCATACAGCGAACTGCGCAGCGCGGGCAGCAGCTCTTCGATCCGGTCCTCCGGCACCTGCAGCGGGGATTCCCCGGTCAGCCCGCGGTCAAAATAACCGCCGTTATAATCCATCGTGCTTTTGGTCTGCAGCAATACAACCGACCCGCCAAAGGCCGCCTTCCGGGTGCTGGGATCATAAGGGTGCAGAACGATGCGCTTAACAGCGGGGTTCCGGGTTTCCAACGGCAGCCCCTTCTGCTCCAGATAAGCCAGGGTACGGGGATAGGCGGAGGTCAGTGGGATAATATCCCTGGCCCCCTGCGGCAGGCCGTCCTCCAGCACCGCCTCCAACAGCAGGAGCATCCGGGCGTCGCTTTCCGGGAAATACCGCTCCTCTATGTCCTGCGCCGCCATGTCCTCCCGTATGCAGCGGGCCAGCTCCGCTCTTTCCCAGAAATCCAGCTCCAGGGAAACGGGCGCTTGAAAATAAGCGTCCGTCAGCACAAGGGAAGCGGCATCGTCCCGGATCATCTGACGGGTGCCGCTCACCCGTTCCTCGCGGATACAATCGGTTTGGTCCAGCTCCAGCAGCTTTTCCAGCGTTTGGGCCTTCAGCACGTCGAAGGTGCGGCAGAGCGTCCTCCCGTCCTTCAGGGTGTACCGGATATGAATCGGCACCCGCATAGTGGTTTCCTCATAACGCTCCGCCGCGCCGTAACGGAGCGTCGGCCTCCCCTGGTCCGCCAGCAGCCGGTGGAGGGCGGTCACCGTCTCCAGATCCTCCTCGCCGGCAAAGGTATGCATCCACCTGAGGAACAGCGTATCGTTCGCCGCATTCATCTCTACCTTTTCCACCTCCTCAGGAGCGGGCACCCTGCCGGAAAATCCGAATCCCCCGGTACACAGGATCCCTCCCGCCAGCACCAGCGCCCCCAAGAAGGCGGGCAGCGCCGCCCATATCCGCTTCATCCGGGAAAAACCTCGGAAGGCGACCAGGCATACCAGACAAAAGAGGAGGGCAAAAACCACGGAACCAATCAGCATCAGCAGCGGCGCGGGCAGCGGCAGACTCAGCACAAGGCCGTAGCCGTACAGCCCCGCCAGCGCGGCGGCAGCCGCTGTCAGCCCAACACACTGGCCGCTGAAGCCCGCCTGCTCCCCCTTCCGGCGGCAGAACAGGCGCCAGGCCAGCACGGCTCCCGCCCCCAGCGCCAGCAGCCATATCCCCGGCTTCCACCACGCCAGCGGCGGCCATGAATGGGGGCCGCCTATACTCTCGCTGTAGCAGCGGGCCTCCTTCAGATCTGTCGCGAAAAAGGTCAGCGGCCCGAAGACGGCCGACCACTCGAACAGACTGGTATTGAAGCCGAAGGGAGCGCCGAAGGCGGTGAAGCGACCGCTGTCCATCGCCGCATCCAACACGCTGCCGTATCCGTCGAAGGGAGACCCCGGCAGCAGCACCCGCAGGAAGGTGCCCGCCGCCCAGCCCAGCAGATGGGGCGCACAGAGCCATACGGCCGTATGAGCCGCCGCCTCGGTCAAGGTGCCGCACAGGGTGATCACCAGCACCGCAAGGGTGTAAGGCACCAGCATGGCGAGGCAGGCGACGGCCAGCAGATAAAGAAACTGTAGAAAAAAGCCCGCATCCACCCGTATACGGAGCACGTTGATGACCAGGCTAGCCAGCATATTCGGCAGCAGGCTTCCCACCAGAATCCCCGCTCCGGTCAGATACCGGACGGCAAACAGCGCATCCCGGCTGATTCCCAGGGAGAAGTAAGCAGCCACCGCCCGGGAACGGAAGAGAAAATAGAACAGGGAGAAGGCGGTCACAAGCCCCGCCGCCGGCAGCAGGAACCACAGCATATAAGCGGAGAGCTGGGAGTAAAACATCGCCTCCTTCCCCAGCCATCCCATATCGCTTCTGTCCAGCAGCGTGCAGGGGATCGCCAGCGCAAAAACCAGCAGAAAAACCACGGGCAGCAGCCGGAACTGCCGCAGGGTCGATCCAATCGCATGGGAGAGAATCCCCCGCTTAGAAAAGGCCGGTGAGGTCATATCGCTTCTCCTCCATTTCATACAGAAACACCTCCTCTAAAGAAAGGGGAAAGGACTCCAGCATGACCGGCTCCATTGCCCGCAGCGCCGCCTCCGTCCGGTCGGCGTCCCCCTTGGCCATCAGCGTCACCACGCAGCCCTCCCGGGCAAAGCGGCGATAATCCAGCTCGCGGAAAGCCTCCTCCTCCACCGGCCGCCGAAAAACCAAGCGATACTTGCGTATATTCCTGCCTACATCGTCCATATCGCATTCAAAAGCCACCCTTTTGTCGTTGAGGATAACGACGTGGTCGCATAAATTCTCGATCTCCGGCAGATAGTGAGAGGCCAGCAGCACACACGCCTCCTTCTCCGCGATGTATTCCATCAGGATCCGGCGCACCAGATTGCGCTTGCCCGGGTCCAGACCGTCGAAGGTCTCATCCAGCAGCAGATAACGGGGCTGGCAGGCCAGGGCGATGGCCAGATAGGCCTGCCGCTGCATCCCCTTGGAAAACCGCTGCATTTTCGTCCTCTCGTCCAGCTCGAAAAGTTCCAGCAGCCTACGATAGGTTTCGCCGTTCCAGGTGGGATAAAAGCCGCCGTAAAAGGCTGCCATGCTCTTCATCGTGGCCTGGGGCAGGCAGTAAAACATATCAGGCAGCAGAAAAATCTCCTGCCTCGTACGCGCTTGCTCCGCATTGGAGCGACCGTCAAACAAAAATCTCCCCTTGTCCGGACGATACACCGCCGCCGCCGTCTTGAGCAGCGTGGTCTTGCCCGCGCCATTGAACCCCACCAGCCCGCAGATGGACGCATCCCCCACCGTAAAGGAGACGTCCTCCAACGCCGTGAAGCCTTCAAAGGTCTTGGTTACGCCCTCACATACCAGCATTATCCTTTTCCCGCCTTTCTTCCCGCATTGGCCGGCCGTATACCTCTTTCAGGACGGCCGCGGCCTCCTCCCATGTAAGCCCCGCGGCCCGGGCGGACACCGCCCCCTCCCGCAGGTCCTCTTCCGCCCGCCGGCGCAGAGTCCGGCTCTCCAGGGCGTTTTCCGCCACAAAGCACCCTCTCCCCGCCAAGGAATAGATCACGCCCGCGCTTTCCAGCTCCCCAAATGCCTTTTTCACCGTGTTGAAATTCAACTCCAATTGGCTTGCCAGCGACCGGATAGAGGGAAGCTGATCATGCGGCTTCAGCGTGCCCACGGCGATCAATTCCATGATCTGCGTTTTGATCTGCTCATAAATCGCCGTCTTGCTGCGATAATCGATCACCAGCATTTCATCCGCTCCCCTCAACTGTGCTATTCGTGATATCACAGCTGAATTATAGGCTTCTATGTATTTCTTGTCAAGCAGTTTTCAAAAAAATCTTGACAGAATCCTTTTCATTGGGTATAGTGTCTATTAGTCCGATTTCGGACTGAACAGAAAGGAGAGAATCGCTTGGAGTACGATCAAACGCGTATGCAGCTCCACATCTACAACGCCATTTATAAGGAAACCGACGCTGTTTACAGCGGCTTCGCCAAGCGAAGCGGGCTGTCCGACTGCGCCTTCTGGCTGCTTTATTCGATCCGGGATTCGGAGGATACCTGCCGGCAAAAGGACCTGTGCGGCCAATGGACCATGAGCAAGCAGACGGTCAATTCGGCGCTCAAGGGCCTGGAAAAGCAGGGATTCATCGTCCTGGAGCCGGATGTCGACGACGGAAAAAGCAAACGCATCCGCCTGACCTCTGAGGGGATTCGCTTTGTCCGGCAGCATATCGATCCCGTTTTTGAGCTGGAGCAGCGGGTGCTGCTCCTGATGGGGAAAGAGGCTTGCGCCGCCATGCTGGACACCAGCCGCCGCTATTTGGAACTGCTGAAAAAGGAGCTCTCCCGCCAATAAGCATCCCTTCACCAGCCCTCATCCGCCCCCGATTCAACAGAGACGATTTCCCAGCGGGCGGTCCGCCCCGGCGGACAGGCCGGACAAGATAACGGGTGCACCCGGCTTCTCTTGTCCGGCTGTTTTTGGGTCCAACCGAAACCGGAGCAAAATGAAAGAGAGGTACATACCCATGGAAAACCGGCGCGGCAACCTTTGCCGCTATATTCTTCCAACCGTAGCCAGCTCCTGCTGCAATTTTCTGTACGTGGTGGTGGATGGTATTTTCGTCGGCCAGGGCGTGGGCGTAGATGCTCTGGGGGCGGTCAACATCGCCATGCCCTTTACCCTGATCACCACTGCCCTAGCCATGCTGATGGGCATAGGAGGCGTCACGGTCACCGCCATCCGGCTTGGCCGCGGCGACGAGAAGGGCGCCAACGATGCTTTCCTCCACGCCTCCGCCATTTCCGTCGCCATAGGCGTGCTGCTCATGCTGGCAGGCATGATCTTCTCCCGTCCTGTGGCGGCTATCAGCGGGGCCAACGGCACCTTTTTGGAGCTGACGGCCACCTATATCTTCTACTACAGCGCTTTCTCCCTGCCCTTTGTCTGCAGTATTCTGCTGCAGGGCTTTGTCCGCAACGACGGCTCCCCTGGCCTGGTGAGCGTCGCCGTGATCACCGGGGCGGTCACCAACATCTTTCTGGACTGGCTGTTCGTCTTCCCCCTGAAACTGGGGATCGCCGGTGCCGCCGTCGCCTCCGGGCTGGGGCAGGTTTCCAGCTTGCTGATCCTGTTGCTCCATTTTGTCCGCAGGAAGGGCGTGCTGCGCTTGCGTCCCTTTCATCTCTCCCCTTTTCTCTTCTGGAAAATCTTCAAGCGGGGCCTGCCGGAAATGATATCCCAGTTCGGTACGCCGGTAACGACGGTGTGGATGAATCATGTGCTGATCAGGCAGCTGGGGGATCTGGCGGTATCCGCCTTCAGCGTGCTGGCCTACCTGACCTCCTTTTCCATGGGCATCTTTTTCGGCGTTTCAGAAGGGCTGCAGCCGCTGATCGGCCAAAGCTACGGAAAAAAGGATCCGACCGCCCTCCGATGGTATTTTCGGGCCGGGCTGCTGATCAATCTGGCGGGCAGCGTGCTGGTATTCGTTCTCTTCCTCCTTTGGGGCGGGCCGATCTGCTCCCTGTTCAATTCCGATCCCCGGCTGGTGAAAACCGCCACGGATGCCCTGCCAAAATTCGGCTGGGCCTTCATCGTCATATCTCAGAACCTGATCATCTCCGCCTATCTCTATTCCACCAAGCGTACCCTTCAGGCCATCATCGCCGCCATATGCCGCTGCCTGGTCCTGAACACCCTGACCATCCTGCTGCTTCCCCTCCTTTTCGGCGGCGGAATCATCTGGCAGACGGTGGGCATTGCGGAGACGTTGAGCCTGCTGGTCTACTGGGTTCTGCTCAAGACCTCGGAGCGAAAGGGGATTGTATTCCGATAACGCGCCGGCTCGTACCAATCCCCATCCCGCCGACACGCTTCTCCCGGCCATGAATGGGACGGGACGACCGTGTGCAGAGCGCGAAACGCTTTCATCAAAATCCGCGCAGCCGCTGCAAACCCGCGGCGGCACCCTGTATTCCCCTTCCCGCCGGTACACAAAACGCAGCCTATAAAAAGAGTCTGGGGCCATAATGGCCTCAGACTCTTTTTGTCTCCGGCTCCCGCCGGTTCCCGGCAGAATCTCGCAAAAAGGCTTCCCCGGCTTGGAAAAGCCTCTTCTCTCCAACCGACGAACCATCCCGCAGCGGGCCGGAAGATATCCCACAGCCGTCGCGGGAGTACAGTTCCTCCCCTTCCTTTGGAAATCCCCTTCCTGCCCTATGGCTCCCGGTTCTTTATTGTGTCATGGGTTATATCAAATGCTTGTTCCGCCAACCGCCGGTAAACAGCCGGATGGAGAAAACGATCACCCGGACCAGCCAGTCGATGGTCATTGCCACCCAAACGCCCAGCACCCCCATGTGCAGCATATCCACCAGCAGATAGCTGAAGCCGATGCGGAACACCCACATGGAAAGGACCGACACCAGCATGGTAAACCGCACGTCGCCGGCCGCCCGCAGGCCGTTGGGCAACACAAAGGAGGCGGGCCACATGATCAAGCAGGTGATGCCGTGATAGACCAGCAACTGCCTTGCCAGCTCCGCCGTCTGCGCCGACAGGTTGAAAAAGCCGACGATGGGCGCCACCAGGACCACCTCCAGTATGCACAGCACGCTCATGGAAGCGTAGGCCAACCCCGTCAGCCGCAGGGTGTAGCTCTTTGCCTGGTCCTGTTCCCCCGCGCCGATGCACTGGCCCACCACGGTGATCATCGCCAGGCCGATAGCGGCGCCGGGAATTTGAGGCAGCTCCGCCACCGTGTTGGCCACCGCGTTGGCCGAGATGGAGGCGGTCCCCAGGACGGTGATCAACCGCTGCACCAAAATTTTGCCGATCTGGAACATACCGTTCTCCAGGCCGTTGGGGACCCCAACTCCCAGGATCTGCCGGATCATAGGAGGGTGAAATCCCAGCCGGATCAGGGAATCCAGCCGGATCATCTGATGCCGCAGCCGCAGCAGGGCCAGCATGATCGCCGCTCCCACAAACCGGGAAACCAGCGAGGCGATGGCCGCGCCGGCCACTCCCATGTTCATGCCGTAAATCAGCAGGGCGTTGCCCCCGATATTGAGAGCGTTCATCAGCAGGGCGGTGAACATGGAAATCCGGGAATTGCCCATGGCGCGGAAAAGAGCGGCGCCGGCGTTATACAGCGCCAGGAAAGGATAGGATAAAGCGGACCAAAAAAAATAGGTCTCCGCATTGGTCATCACGTCCGCTTCCGCTTCACCGAAAACCATATGTAACAGGCTTGCATTGGCGAACAAGCAAATCGCCATCACCAAAACGGATATGCCCGCTGTGACCAAAACGAGCTGCTTCGCCGCCACATTGGCCTGCTCCTTATCCTGCCGGCCGATGTACTGGGAAGCGAGGATCGCGCCGCCTGTGGCCAGCGCCGAAAAAATATTGATGAGCAGCACGTTGATGGAGTCCACCAGCGACACCCCAGCTACCGCCGCTTCACCGCAGCTCGTCACCATCACCGTATCGGCCATACCGATGGCCACCGCCAAAAACTGCTCCACAATCAGCGGCCAAATCAGCCGCGCCAGTTGCTTTCTATTGAACATAGCGCCTGCGTCCCTTCGGAAATCCTTCTTTTAACCCGCTTTTAACAACCCTTCTATTTTGCACCTTTTCAAAACAAATGACAGTCTATTCCCAACGCATTCGCCCCCGAAATAGCTATTAAAGTTCTTCAAAACAATTGTTAAAATTCAATGCCGCGTCGGGCGGCAATCCCCTGCTCCATGGGGTGACGCAGCCCGCGCATCTCGGTGATATAATCGGCCATGTTCGTCAGCCATTGAGGCGGCTCCCGCCCGGTCACCACCAGCTCCAGCGCCTCCGGCTTGTGCTGAAGCGCCCAGGATACCATCGCTTCATCGATGGTGCCTGTGCTGATCGCCGCGGCCAGTTCATCCAGAATCAACAGTTTCCGCTCCCCGTCGCCGCACCGCTCTATCGCCTGGCGGAACAGCTCGTTGTGCCGCAGGGTCAGCCTCTCCAGCTCTCCGCTGGACAACTCCCAGGTAAAGCCGAAGGATTCCTCCACCCGCAGCACGGTTATCCCCAATCGATCCAGCAGGTTCAGCTCGGAGGTTTCGCTGCTTTTGAGAAACTGGGCGATAATAACGGTATACCCCGCTCCCGCCGCCCGCAGTCCCAGCCCCAGCGCGGCCGTCGTTTTTCCCTTTCCGTCTCCACAGTAAACATGGATCAATCCATGCATAGTTCCCTCCCCTTTCTACTTGCTGTCATATGCCTCGCACACGCTCATAAACCCACGCATGGGGGGCGATAAAAATTTGTTCTTATGATAGATCAGGCTGAACTTTCTGGTCAAATCCATCCCTTCGATCCTCAGGACACCAATCAACCCCTTTTCCGCGGCGCCCTCCGCCGCCCGACGGGAAACCACCGATAAGCCCTGCCCTTCCGCCACCGCATTGAGAATGGCGTCGGCGCTTTGGCAGGACCATTTATCCTCCACCTCGATGCCCAGCGGCCTCAGACGGTTCTCGAACAGCTCCCGGGTGGAGCTGCTCCGCTCCCGCAGCACAAAGGGCTGTCCCGCCAATTCCTGAGGCCGGACAGACTCCCGCCCGGCAAAGGGATGCCTCATCGGGACGATCAGCACCAGCTCGTCCCGGATCACCGGCTTTGTCAGCAGCTCAGAACTTTTTACTGCCCCTTCCATCAGCGCCACATCCAGCAAACTCTTGAGAAGCAGCTCCTCCATGCGCACCGTGTTGTCCACCGTCACATGGATACGGCTTTCGGGATACCGGGCTTCAAAGCCGCTGACAATATCCGGCATGACGCTGCCGCCCACCGTGATGGTGGCGCCCACATGCAACAGGGGATTTTGGGCGGCCGAGCGCATACGCTCCTCCATCTCATCGAACGACGCGACGATGTGGCGGGCATAATCCAGCATCTGCGCCCCGGCCGGGGTAATATACAGCCTGCGGGACAGCCGCTCAAAAATCCGCACGCCATAGGCCGCCTCGATATCCGCGATGGCCTGGCTGACGGTCGGCTGGGTGATGTATAGCTGCCTGGCCGCAGCGCTCATTTGTCCCGTGTCCGCCACAGCCATCAGGATTCTCAAATGCCGTATCGTCATACTCTACCATCCAATTTTACGGGGCGGCGCCCGTTGATGTTCCTATTATACTCCATCCCTATACCCGAAAGCAAGCGGCGAAGGCATCTTTTTGTTCCTCCGCCGCATTTTTCCTTACTTGTCTCTTTTCACTCCCCTCTTCCCTTTTGCCAGACTTTACTGTATAATCCCATAAACGCCCGACAAAGGAGGAAGCGCCATGAAGGAAAACAAGTATGACGACAATGTCTTCTTTGAAAAATACAGCCGGATGAGCAGAAGCCGGGAAGGACTGAAGGGAGCGGGAGAATGGGAAACCCTGCAAAGACTGCTGCCCGATTTTCAGGGCAGGCAGGTGCTGGATCTGGGCTGTGGTTATGGCTGGCACGCGATATACGCCGCGGAAAAGGGGGCGCAGCGGGTGATCGCCACCGATATTTCGGCGAAAATGCTGGAACAGGCCCAAAATATTAACCGGCATCCCCGCATCGATTACCGGCGGGAAGCGTTTGAGGATTCCCGCTTCCCTGCCGATTCCTTCGATGTCGTTCTCTGCTCCCTGATGCTCCATTATCTGGAATCCTTTGACGATTTTCTGGATAAAGTCCGTCTCTGGCTTAAGCCGGCTGGATTTTTGGTCTTTACGGTGGAGCATCCGGTTTTCACCGCTTACGGCACGCAGGACTGGTGCTACGATGAGAAGGGGACTATTCTCCACTTTCCTGTGGATCATTATTTTTCGCAGGGGAAGCGCCGCGCCCTCTTTTTGGGGGAAGAGGTGACGAAATATCACCGTACCCTCACCACCTATCTGGACACCCTGCTGCGGCGCGGCTTCCGTCTGCTGCGTGTGGTGGAGCCCCAGCCGTCGGAAGAGCTGCTCCGGCAGGTTCCCGACATGAAGGAGGAGCTGCGCCGCCCCATGATGCTGATCGTCCTCGCCCAAAAGGATGCATAGCGTCCCGCAGGGCCGCAGCACTCTGCCACCGTTTACCGCATAGTGCTGCGGCATCTCTTCCCCTCGTTTCTCTCGCTCTCAAGCGAAAGCTTTTTACGGGGCGCCTCCTCCCGTACCGCTACCAGCAAAGCCGCCCGCTTTCCGGATGGAAGGCGGGCGGCTTACCTATTTTTGCCGTCCTATTGAAGCGCCTTGACCAGGATGCGGTAGGCATCCTCCTCCAGCTTGAGGCCTTGAACGGATATACCCGCGCAGATCGTCCGGTATACCCCTTGCATGATGCTGTTAAAGGTCAGCAGGATGTATTCCTCGTCCGCCGGCGGCGAGATGACGCCTTCCCGTTCCCCCTGGCGGGCGGTTTCCAGCAGCACCCGGCGGATATCCCGTTCCCGCCGCTGGAAATAGGCCCTGCCCTCATCAAAGAGCTGATCCGGCTCCACGCTGCCGATGCTCTTCATCGCCAGCCGGAAGGCGGAGGCGTCCCCCTCCGACAGGGTCCGGCAGAAATGGAAGATAGCCCGGCACTTTTCCCGGAAACTCTCCTCCCGCTCCACCAGGGCGATCACCTGTTCCATCTGCATATCCAGCCGGTAGAGCAGGGCGTTCAGGATAATATCCTCCTTGGAGGAAAAATAGAGATATAGACTCCCCTTCCCGATTCCCGCCGCCTGCGCGATATCCGACGCCTTCACCTCTCGCAGATCCGCGCCTCCCTCCATCAGCCGGATCACGCTCTGAAGGACCACTAGCTGCTTCTCGCTATACGTCCGCACGCCCTTCATCCTCCAGTTCGATCTTCTTCATCGGCTTGCGGTGGAACAGGCTGTAGAGGGCCGGCACCACAAACAGGGTCAGCAGGGTGGCATAGGTCAGGCCGCCGATGGTGACCACAGCCATGGGCTGGAGCATATCCGCGCCCTCTCCGATGCCCAGCGCCAGGGTGAACAAGCCCAGAATCGTGGTGAGGGCGGTCATGAGGATAGGCCGGATACGGGTACGACCCGCCAGTACCAACGCCTCGGTTTTCTCCATTCCCTCCAGCCGTAGCTGATTCACATAATCCACGAATACAATGCCGTTGTTCACCACAACGCCGGCCAGTACTAGGAATCCCAGCATGGAGATAACGCTGATTTCCATGCCGGTGATCCACAAAGCCAGCAGGCCGCCGGTAAAGGCCAGCGGAATGGTGAACATCACGATGAAGGGGGATTTCAGCGACTGGAACTGAGCCACCATGATCAGATAGATAAAGACAATCGCCAGCCCCACCATCTTCAGCAGCTCGGTGAGGGTGGAATTGATGGTCTCGTTTTCGCCGCTGATTTCCAGGGAATACCCCTCCGGCACGCTGTAGCCGTTGAGCTGTTTCTCCAGCTCCCGGCTCACCAAGCCGATGTTGTGATCCTGATCGATGGCGGCGCTTACCGTCAGGGTCCGGAGCTGGTTTTCATGCCGGATGGAGGAAAGACCCTGCTCCTGGGTAACAGCGGCGATGTCGGAGAGCTTTACCTCCCGTTCCGCCCCGTCCACCGTCACGGTAAAGGCCAAATCCCCCAGGGTTTCCCTGGTGAGAAGCGCCTCCTCGCCCTTCAAAACGATCACCGGATATTCCTTATTCTCCACCGTCAGGGTGGTGGCGGTGGTTTCCGTCTGCAGCGCCGCCGCCACCTGCTGATAAACCTGCGCCACCGTCAGCCCGTAACCCATCGCCTTGTTTTTGTCCACCGTGACCCGTATTTCCGGCGCGGTGTCCTCCAGGCCGTCGGCAATCTCCGAAGTTCCCTCCACACCCTTCATCATTTCCGCCACATCCTTGGCGATGGCCTGCAGGCGGTCCATGTCCTCCCCTTTGATGGTGACCTCTAGCCCGGAGCCGCCCATGGCGGAGATGTCCATGGAAGAGCCCTGGGCGGTGACCTCACAGGGCAGATCCGCCGTTTTATCCGCGACCAGGCCCGCCACCTCGTCGCTGGTGTGGGCGCGCGTATCCTTGAGCAGCACGTACATGGACACCCCGCCGCCGGAGGCCATCATCCCACCGCCCTGCATGGCGCCCACCGTTTCCACATCCTCGATTTCCAGCAGCCGTCCGATCACCTCGTCGCTCATCTGCCGGATCTCCTCATCCGTGCTGTCCTTGGGCATCTCCATGCTCACCATGATCTGCGAGCTGTCCATGGAGGGCATGAACGCGGTCCCCATGGATACCGCGCCCACCGCGCTCACCGCCAGCAGCGCCACCGCCGCGGCCAGAACCAGCGCACGATGGCGCAGAGACCAGCCCAGCGCCTTTCCATATCCCGCGGTGAAACGGTCGAAAAGCTTGTGGGGCTTATCCACCGCCTTGCGCAGGGTGCGGGAGGCCAGCGTGGGCACCAGGGTCATGGCGATGATCAGGCTGGCGATCAGGGAATACGCGATGGTAAGACCCATATCGGTAAAAAGCTGCCGGGAGATTCCCTCGGTGAACACAATGGGAAGAAAGACGCAGATAGTAGTGAGGGTGGAAGCGGTGATGGCGCCCGCCACCTGGGATGCGCCCTTGACCGCCGCCGCAGCGGCCGGTACTCCCTGCGCACGCAGCCGATAGATGTTCTCGATCACCACAATGCTGTTGTCCACCAGCATCCCCACTCCCAGAGCCAGGCCGGCCAGGGAGATCACATTCATGGTCACGCCGCTGAAATACATCATCGCGACGGCGAACAGCAGGCTGACCGGTATGCTCACCGCGATGATGGCGGTGGGCTTCACATCCCGCAGGAACAGCAGCAGGATCAGCACCGCCAGCGCGCCGCCCATCAGCAGGTTCTGCAGCACCGAATTGATGACGATGTCGATATAGGTCCCCTGGTCGCTCAGGGCCAGGATATGGAGGCCGTCCCCCTCCTCCGTCAGCTTATCCATGGCCTTCTGCAGCGCATGGGATACCGCAGCCGTGGAAGCGTTGGACTGCTTTTGCAGGGAGAGCAGGATCCCGTCGTTGCCGTTGATCTTGGCGTACATCTCCTCGGCGTTGTCCGCCATTTCAATGTCCGCCACGTCGGAAAGCTTCACCACGCCCTTGTCCGCCGCCTCCAGCTTCATCAGCTCCAGGCCGGACAGCTCCTCCACGCTGGAGAAAGCCTCCCCCACCTTGACGGCGTAGCTCCGTCCCCCATCCGTCAGGGAGCCGGCGGGCATGGAGAAGTTCTCCGCCGCCAGGATCTGGCTGATCATGGCTTCGGTGATCACCGCCCCCATATCCGCCTGCTTATACGCTTCCTCCCGGGCCGCCTCGAACTGCTTCTGTCCCTCCTGAAGCTGCGCCTCCTGCTGCGTCAGCTCCTGCAGGGTGGATTCCAGCTCTTCCTTCATGGCTTGGGCCTTCTGCAGCCCCTCCTGCGCGGTGGTCAAGCCGTCGGCCAGCTGCTTTTCCTGCGCGGTATACGCCGCTTCCAACTGCGCCTTCTGCTCCGCGGTCAACAGCGGATTTGCCAAATCCGCCGCCTTTTTCTGCGCCAGGGCCTCCTGCTGCTGCCGGAGAGTCTCCAGCCCCTGCTGCGCCTGCTCTACAGCGGAGGCGGCCTGCTTCAACCCGTCCTCCGCCTGCTTTCTGCCCTCCGCTAACTGGGCGGCGGCCTGCTCCAATTCCGCCTGCTTTTCCGCCAGGGATTCGTCGATGGAGGCCAGTATCTTCTTGTTAAGGGCATCGATCTTTTCCTGATTCAGCGTGATTTGCAGCTTTTCCTCCACCAGGCCGGTGGCGGTGACGGAGGCCACGCCCTCCACCCGCTCCAGCGCGGGAATAACCGTGTCCTGCACCACCCGGGAAGTCTCATAGGCGGTTTTGCCGTCTATATCCACGCTTGCCACCATCACCGGCAGCATATCCGGGTTGATCTTCATCAATGTGGGCGTACCCACCGCATCATCCAGCATAGCCTTGACCCGGTCGACGCTGCCGCTCATCTCGATCATGGCGCTGTCCATATTGGTGCCTTGAGTAAACTGGAGAATCACCATACTCATATTCTCGCTGGAAACGCTGGTAACCGCCTCCACCCCTCCAGTGGTGCTCAGGGTCTGCTCCAGCGGCTTGGTGACCGCCTGCTCCACCTTTTCCGGGCTGGCGCCAGGATAGGTGGTGATCACCGCGACATAGGGCAAATCCATGCTGGGAAGCATATCGGTGGTGATGCTGGTAAAGGAGATAACCCCCAAAATAATGACCAGCAGCACCGCTACAATAACCGTCATGGGCTTCTTGACACTGAATTTTGAAAACATATCGGTTCCTCCATATACCGGCCCGGATAAAAGCACTGACTGACCGGTCAGTCAGTATCATACCGCCAAAAGAACCTCTCTGTCAATTCTGTCTCCCCTTTCTCACAGCGAATTTACAAAAGATTCATAACCTCCCCTTCCGCTTGTTTGATCATAGGTCATCGGAAATGCAGCCCGAACTCCATCGGGCGCTGACATGTAACCCTGCTGTAGAATTTGCAAAAGCGGTTAAAAAGGTCTTGACAAGAGGGGGTTTTATGGTAAAATATATGTCGTGTCACAGCACAATACGGGCCTTTAGCTCAGTTGGTTAGAGCAACCGGCTCATAACCGGTCGGTCCCGGGTTCGAGTCCCTGAAGGCCCACCACGATGCGTGCCTGTCAGGAGGCCGGTCCCGCCGGCCTCCCCGACACGTTTTAATGTGAATATAGGGGCATAGCTCAGTTGGTAGAGCAGCGGTCTCCAAAACCGCGTGCCGAGGGTTCAAGTCCTTCTGCCCCTGC
>CAKTTT010000028.1 GCA_934615635.1 uncultured Eubacteriales bacterium
CCCCAGCTCCTTGAGCAGCTCGAAATTCTGCATGTTCCGCGCCCCCACCTGGATGATATCCACATCCTCGAACAGCACCAGATGGGCGGGGGACATGATCTCCGTGACGATGGGAAGACCGGTTTTCTTCCGGGCGTGGCGCAGCAGCTCCAACCCCTCCGCCCGCAGGCCCTGGAAGGCGTAGGGGGAGGTGCGGGGCTTGAAGGCGCCCCCCCGTAGAAAGGCGGCGCCGGCCGCCTTCACCCGGGCGGCCACCGCCTCGATCTGCTCCTCGCATTCCACCGAGCAGGGCCCGGCGATAACGCCGAACCGGCCGCCGCCGATGACCGCGCCGCCGCCCAGGTCGATCACCGTGTCGTCGGGATGAAACTTGCGGTTGGCTTTTTTATAAGGCTCCTGCACCCGCTTGACGCTCTGGACAATATCCTGGGCCGCGATGGATTCGATATCCACCGCGGCGGTATCCCCCAGGAGCCCCAGCACGGTGCTGTGCTCTCCATACCAGGCGTTGACCTTCACCTGGTTCTGCTTGGCTAAAAGGGCGGAGAAATCCTCCACCTGCTTTTGGGTGGCGCCGGGCTTGAGTACGATAATCATGATGCATCCTGATCCTTTCCAGGCCTTATACGGCGATAAGGCAAAATGAGTGGAGCGGCGGGTAAACGGCGGCCGTAAAAACAAATCAGGCGGGACTCATACCATGAGCCCCGCCTGAATAGGTATACAGTATCGGCCGTCATCCGGCTGTCAGCGTGCGCGTCATGGCTCCCTATGCGATTTTCCGGCGTAGCAAAAATAGCCCCGGCTCATAAAATGACCGAAGCAATAAGAGCTAAATCGATTATACGCCGTCAACCGCATGGATGAAACCTCCGCGCCTGTCTGTATGGGATTTTTCTTGTTGACCAATATTTATCATAAAACGGGAAGGGGAATTTGTCAACAAAAAATTAGGAAACCTCGCAATTGCCCGGAAACGGCGGGGCCTCATCCGCAAATTTCGTGGATTTTGGCGGCCACGGCGTCCGGGTCCGCCTCCCCGCTCACCGTCACCGAGGCGGCGGCCCGGTACAACGGCTCCCGGCGCTCCATCAGCTCCCGCACCGCTTCCGCCTTGTCGGGGCGGCGGAGCAGCGGGCGGCTGTCGTCCCCCTCCAGGCGGCGGAGCACCGTCTCGGGCGATACCTCCAGCAGCACGATAACGCCGGTAGCGGCCAGGGCGGCGGCATTTTCCGGGAAGGTCAGGGCACCGCCGCCGGCGGCGATCACCAGCCCCTCCGCGGCGGCCAGGGCGGCGCAGGCCTCCCGCTCCCGGCGGCGGAAATCCGCCTCGCCATAGCGGTCGAAGATCTCTTTCACCCGCATCCCGGCCTCCTCCTCGATGACGGCGTCCATATCCACAAACCGCCGGCCGGTCAGCCGGGCCAGCCGGCGGCCCACCGTGGTTTTCCCGCAGCCCATGAAGCCGCAGAGAATCAGATTGCGCATATCCTTCCCCTCCTCATCGCTGGAAACGGCGTTCCATCTCATCCTGAGCGACCGCCGTCAGCGCCTGGATATCCTCCTCCCGGAAGGAGGCGCCGTACCACACGGTGTGCGCCGCGGCCGCCTGCCAGACCAGCATGGGCATCCCGCCCACCGTCCGGGCGCCCGCGGCCTCGGCCAGCTCCAGCAGCCGCGTGCGGCGAGGGTTGTACACCGCGTCGAAAACCGCGGCGCAGCGTTTCACCGCCTCCCCCTCCACCGGCGAGGCGTCGGCGTGGGGGTACATACCCACCGGGGTGGCATTGATCAGCAGATCGAAATCCCCCTGGGCGGCCAGGTTGTCCAAGGAAACGATGGCGTAGTCGGTTTTGGGGGAAAGGGCGAGAACATACTCTTTCAGCGCGGCGGCGGCCTCCCGGTCCGCATCCCGGACGGCGTTGACCACGGCGCAGCCCGCCAGGGCGGCCTCACAGGCGAAGGTTCGTCCCACGCCGCCGCAGCCCAGCAGCGCCGCGCGGCCGCGCAGCGCCACCCCCGCCCCCTTGAGTGCGCAGAGGAAACCGTCCGCATCGGTGTTGTACCCCACCGCCCCCTCCGGCGTCACGGCGATGGTGTTCACCGAGCGATAAAGGGCGGCCCGCCCCTCCAGGCGGCGCAGGCAGGGGATCACCGCCTGCTTGTGGGGGATGGTGACGTTGAGCCCCCGGAAGGTTTCCAGCATCCCGGCAAGCCTGCCGGCCAGCTCCTCCGGCGGGATATCCACGCTGCCGTAATCCTCCTCTCTCCCCTGGAGAGCGAAGAGACGGCGGTGGATGAAGGGCGACATACTGTGCCCCAGCGGATGGCCGATCACGACGTAACGGAAATTATCCATCGAAAAAACATCCTTTCCGGTATAAAATCCCTGACTGGGAATAATAATTACAAATAAATTACGAAAAGGTGATTGACAAATCGTGGGAATCCTAATACTATTTTGGTGTGATCCCGATCGAGCTGGTTCCCCCCGCAGGAGGGACCTCCCCTTTATAGGGCGCTCCTGAATGCAGGGACCGTTACCAATATAGCACAAAGCCGCTATTCTGTCCATTTTCAGCGGCAGGCGAACCCATTACTTTTTTTGGAAGGATGAACGAGATGGTATTAGAAAAGGTAAAGATGATCCTCAGCAACCAATTCGACGTGGAGGAGGACGCTATTACCCCTGAGACCAACATCGCCGACGATCTGGGCGCGGATTCTTTAGACGTGGTGGATATGCTCATGTCCCTGGAAGATGAATTCGACGTGGAGATCCCCGACGAGGAGATCGAGCGAATCCGCACGGTGGGAGAGCTGGTCACCTATATCGAGGAGAATATGTAACGCATATTCCCGAAGGACGACAATCTGCGCGCTGCGGCCCACGGGCGGCGGCGCGTTTTTATTCGGCAAACCAGCGGCTCTGCCGGAGAAGGCGCTCCGTCGGCTTTCGCCTCCAGCATGGAACGAGGCGAGTCGGCAATACGTCGGCATAAGTCGGCAACAAAAAAGAAAATCCACAGTAGACGAGGCCCGTCAACGCGGGCGGCAGGGCAAGCGGCGCAAGAGAAAGGTTTCCCCGCGTCTTGTATGCTTGTCGGTATCCGGCCCTTTTAGGGTCTACGCAAGCCGCCAGCTTCGCTGGTGCTTATGACGGAGGTGAAACCATGGAACGGCGGATTGTGGTGGAGGGCCGGGAGATTCTTTACGAACTGACGGCCAAAAAGGTGAAAAATCTGAACCTGCGGGTGAGGCCGGACGGCCGGGTGGCGGTATCCGTCCCCCGCCGTCTGTCCCCCGAGGCGGCGGATCGGTTCGTCCTCTCCCGCGGCCCATGGCTGCTGCGGGCGCTGGACCGCGCGGCGGCGCGGCGGGATGCGCTTCCCGAAGCCGCCCTTCCCCGACTGTGGGGCGAACCGCTGGACATCGTCCGCCGGCCGGGTTCCCCCGCGGGGGCGGCGCTGGCGGAGGGGCGCCTGCTGCTCACTCTGGAGGATCCGGCGCAGGAACCCGCCCTGCTCCGCCGCTGGCAGTCGGAGCAGGCGGCGGCCCAATTCCCCGCCCGGCTGGCGGTCCTTTATCCCTTGGCCGCGGCCGAGGGGGTGGCATGTCCCCAGCTCCGGGTGCGGCGGATGACCTCCCGCTGGGGAAGCTGCGCGGCGGCCACGGGGTGGGTGACCCTTAGCACCGCCCTGCTTTCCCTGCCGCCGGTATGTCTGGATTACGTGATCCTTCACGAGCTGGCCCATTTCCTCCACCCGGATCATTCCCCCGCCTTCTACGCGGTGTTGGACCGGTGGATGCCCGGCCATCGGGAGGTGCGGCGGCGGATGCGGGATTTTCAGCCCCGGGCGCTGCTGCTGGGGGAATCGATCGTGCCATGATCTCGTCCGGAATGGGAATCCGCCGGCCTAGGGGGAGGGATATCCTCAGTCGTCCCTACGCCGATAAAGGACTTAACCCCAACGGCTGGTACCCGGATGCTTTCCAAGATTCCGCCGCCGGATATGAAGGGCCTACCCCGCCCATACCCTCCTGGCGGAGGGGGCTGCTACCGAAACCGGGCCGGCTGTATGGGGCGAAAACTCGTGCCTCCACCCGGCCGGAGAGCTTCTCCCTCTGCTGGAGGGCGGGGTTCTTTCTCCACGCTATCACAGGCTTGGGCGGCGCCGGCTACCTGGACGGGGGAGATCTCCGGCGGGCGGCCGGTGAGGATTTGCTGGGACGTGGAAATCCGCCAAATCGGCTATCCCATCATCCAAGGGGCGTCCGCCCCCTATGTCAGCGGTAAATAGTAGAATAACACCGGCATCCAGACCGACCCGCTGTATCAGGACTTGGAGCGGGCGGCAGCGGCGGAAAAGAAGCCTTTTTCCCCAGCCGCCGGGCAGCCTTCTCCCTCAGCCCTGCGTCAATATCCACCGGCACAGCCGGGAGGACGCAAAAGTAACCTGAAAGCCCCCCGGCCACACCCAAAGCTGTATAAGCAACCGGTATTTGCCGCGCGACGCCTGTCGCCTTCCCCCCTCGATCCAAACCACCGCCATTTCTTCGCGTTTTGCCAAAGAGAGGGGCGCCGTCCCTCGCCTTCCCGTTGGCTTCCCCGGTCAACTTTCCTCTCTTTTTGGCGGATCGCTAGGGCTTTTCCGCCTCTATACAAGAAACAAGCGGGGCCGCCGTCCACAGACGGCGGCCCCCGCTTGTCTTATAATCCGCTTATATGCAGGCGTCTCCCGCATCGCCCGATACCGGCACCTTATCATACAGCCGGCCGGTGGTGCTGTATAGACGCTTCACCTTCTCCAGCTCCTGGTTGACCATATCCAGAAAGCTGGGCGCGAAATCCCGTTCCGCCTCCGTCAGCCAGGCGGCCGCCCGCCATCGGGCGGGGAGTATGGTCCACACCCTGCCGGCCCAGGCCTCCTCTTCCTCGGTCAGCGCCGTCCGGCCCGGCTCCGGCGCAGGAATGGCCCGGCGCGCCTCCGCCGCCCCGAAGGTTACCTTTCGGGTGTTGTAATCCGCCACCAGAAACCCGGCACCCATCCCCAGCAGGCAGAGGGTCAGGCAAAAGGCGGTTCCGAAGGCCTTCAGCCGGCGGAACCGCGGTTGTTTGCTTTTGGCCATATGATAAACCCTTCTCTTGGCTTATTCCAGTGTTTTCAACACCTGTGCTAATGTTTTGCCCACAAGCTGGGCGGAATATACCGCCTCTTCGATGGTGTTGGCCTCGCTCCCCATTTCGATCAGCATAGCCCCCTTGCTTAAGTGCTGATTATAACGGCTGGAGGTCAGGGACAGGGGGCGGACCAGCCCCTCGTAATTGGTGTGAAGGGCCTGCTGCAGCCGCAGGGTCAGCCGCAGATTTTCCTGCCAGTCGGGATGGGGCAGGGCGTCGGTGCTCACCACGCCGGTGATGATCATTACCTGGGCGGCCTTGCGGCCGTTGATGATGGCGGTGGGCTTCACCTTATCGATGGAATTGAGCATAATCCCGTCCCGGTGCAGGTCGATCACCACCTGAATGGAGGGATGCTCCTTGAGTATCTTTTCCACCGTCGCCGCACTCCGGTCGTAGGCGCCGGTATATTTGGGATAATCGTGCAGGGTGACGTCATGGATCACCCGGATGCCCGCCGCTTCCAATTGGGCGGCCATCACATTGCCTGCCGCCACCACGTTGAAGGTGTTGTCCTGCGTCCGTCCGCCGTCACCCTTCACGTAATACCCCGCGTCATATTTCATATATGCCTCGGTGGTGTGGGTGTGCATGATGAGAACCTGCGGCTCCCCGTTTTCCTTAATGGTGATGCCCGGCTTAATCGCCAATTGGGCGGCTACGTCGATGGATTTGCCGCTCTTGTTGCGTATGGCCACGCCGTCCACGAAATCCGACCCGATGCTCAAAAGCTGCTCGACGATCTTGCCTCCCGAGCCGTCGTTGGGCGGCGGGTCGATGGAGGGAACCATCACATCTACATGGGGATCCTGCTCGGCGGCGGAGGGGGGCGGCTGCGTGGTGGCGGAGCCGCTGGAGGAGGCGCCGGTCTGCCCGGGCTTCTCCTGCCCCTGGGCGGGCTGACGCTCCAGCCGTTCGCTCAGCGCCACCGCTCCGCCCTCCGGCTGCTGGATTCCGGCGGAAAACAAGGCTGCTTTTCTGCCCCAATCCAGCAGGGTTTCCCTGGGGACGGCGCCCAGGGTGACGGTGACGATGGAGGCCATCGCCAGGATGGCGCCGGAAAATTGCAGCGCCTGTTTTGTCCGCTTTTGCATATGCATCACCACTACCATGCCTATGCGGGAGAGGGGGACAATATACCCCTTTTCAACAGGCGGCCACGGCGATCAGCTCCAGCGGGGAATAATCGGGCTGCAGTGCCGCATTGACCGCCATCGCCACCAGCCGGGAGGCCCGGCTGATGATCAGGTCGATCTCCCGGGGCGTCACCATCATCTGGGCGCCCCGCGGCGCCACCTGCTCGGCCGCATCCTCCCGTCCGGTCAGCTCCGCCGCCAGGGTCCGGGCGTCCACCACCGTGGGGACCCCCAGCCCGATGACCGGTATCCCCAGCAACTGTTCGGTCAACTCCTTGCGGTTGTTACCCACGCCGGAGCCGGGGGCAATGCCGGTGTCGCAGAGCTGCACCGTACATCCCAGCCTGGCCACGCTGCGGGAGGCCAGGGCATCGATGGCGATCACCGCCGCCGGATGCACCACCTCACACAGCCCGCCCACGATCTCGCCGCTTTCCACCCCGGTTTGCCCCAGAACACCGGGAGCCAGCACCGCCGTGGCGCGCAGGTCGTCCAGACCGCTGCTGCGGGCGAACTCCCCCTGAATATGGCGGGTGGCCAGCACCATCCGGGAGGCCCGGGGCCCCAGGGCATCGGGCGTGATGGACTCGTTGCCCAGCCCGGTGACCAACACCGTCCCCCTCTCGGGCAGCAGCGCCGCCAGTTCCCGGCCGATAAGGCGGGCGTATTCCACCAGCTTGTCGTCGTTGTCGGAAAGGGGAGGCACCTCGACGGTGATGTACCGTCCGGGCGCCCGTCCCAGCGCCTCGCTTCCCGCCCCGCTGTGAATATGAATCCGGGTGACGGTGGCCTCTCCTTCCATTAGCTGGGTCTTTTCCACATCCTGTTCCGTCAGCCGGGGCATATCCGGCGCTTTTTCCGCCGCTTCCAGGGCCAGGTCGGTGCGGATCTGCATCTAAGCCACTCCTTTTTCCTATTTTTTACTGTTTCAGCGTCCCACTCTTTAGTATTTGCGCAAAAAATGGCCCTATTCTTAAAAAAACAGTTGCTTTTCCGGGAAACCCGTGGTATATTAACTTGTGCGTGATTTACAAACAACAGCTTTTGCAGAGGAGGTGTGACCATGCCCAATATTAAATCCGCGAAGAAACGCGTCAAGGTCATCGCGGCGAAAACCGCCCGGAACAAGGCCGCCCGTTCGGCCCTGCGCACGGAAATCAAGAAGGCCGATCTCGCCATCGAAACCGGTGCCGAGAATAAGGAAGAGGCTTTCCGCGCCGCTGTTAAGAAGATCGACCAGGCCGCGGCGAAGGGACTCCTGCATAAGAATACCGCTGCCAGGAGAAAGTCCGCCCTCGCTAAAAAAGCCAATGCATAAATCCTTCGGCGCGATACGTGCTTTGTGTGCGGAATGAAAAGAAGGCTGAGAAATCCACGGATTTCTCAGCCTTCTTTTTTTATAACGGAACCCTCCGGCTGGGCCGGGGACCGGGGAAGCTACAGGGTTCCATAGAAAAAGTACGAAACAGGCGGCGGAGCGAAAAGCGGGGCGAAAAAAGGAAGCAGAAAGAGGCCGCAAGGGGGAAGCGGAGACGTGGCGCCTCGAAGCCGTGCAGCGCCCCTCTCTTTTTAGAAAATCCGAAAAACAGCGGCAATCCGGATCAGGAGAGGGGAAGGGGGAGAGCGCCGCGCGGCAGGGGCCGGCTGCTTTATACACCTTTAGGTGTGGACGGCGCCAGAGTCTTTCCTGCGTCTTCGGCAAAGCCTCCGGCTTGGCCGATGGGTTTGACGGTAATGGAAGCCAGCGGCTCTGCCGGTGGTGGTACCCCGACAGCTCTTTCGCTTCAAGCATGGGACGAAGCAAATCGCCAAAAAACCGCATAGCAGAAAAGCCATCGTTTACGGCCGGCGGGCAGATACGGCCAGGGAAATACCTTTCGCTGCGTCTGGAGGCGCCCGCCGGTATCAGACCCTTTGAGGACTGCGCACCCCTCCGGCTTATCCGGTGATTATGCCTTGCCCCCAAAATTGCCGCCGGCTTTAACGCGGAGCTGCGAGACGCTCCTCCTTTCCAAACAAACGGCCGCGGCATACGCCCCCTTACATACGGCGGAACGATTTGGGACAAGAAGCTGTCGGCTGCCCTCGCATCCAATCGGAGCGCCTCCGGCGGCCATATCCTCCTCTCAAAACGGGGATGCCCCCATATGAAGCCTCCGGGCGATCAGAGCCGGTGGGAATCCTCCTTTTTCCACAGGCCATACAAGCCCAGCGCCAGCCCCAGAAGCAGGGCCCCTGCGCCGAGGTATACCAGAAGCTGTGTGCAGTAGCCGCTCCCCAGGATATCCAGGCCCAAAGCGCCCGCGCACAGGCTGATACAGCCGCCGAGGAATACAAAGCCGCCGAAAATGCAAAATTTCATTCTTTTACCCGCCTTTCATTTTGGTTCTTGCTTTTATCATAGTTGATACGGACCCGCATGACCAGCCCTCCGCTGTGTTTTTCTAAAAATTTTTTCTCTCCTCCTTCTCCGCCGCATAATCCGGCAGTCTTGAGCAGACAATACCATGCAGAAGTGTGCTTTGGAAAGGCGGATGTAAATGGATTGGTTGATGCTTTTGAAAGCGTTCGTCATTGGCGGCGTGATCTGTGTGATCGGTCAGTTGTTGATCGACCTGACGGCCATGACCCCTGCGCGCATACTGGTGCTGTTTGTGGTGATGGGCGTGGTGCTGACGGCTATCGGCCTATATGAGCCCATCGTGGAGTTCGCCGGCGCCGGCGCCACGGTCCCCCTGACCGGCTTCGGTTATACCCTGGCCAAGGGTGTGGAGGAAGCGGTAAAGGAAAAGGGGCTGCTGGGCGTTCTCACCGGGAGCGTCACCGGTGCGGCGGGCGGCATCACAGCGGCGGTGGTATTCAGCTACCTGGTGGCACTGGTGGCGAAATCCGGGGATAAATCCTGACTCCTCTCCCCTCCGGCGCCGGACGCCGTGATGATAGGGCTTCCCGCGGAACGGGTTCCCGGGTTTTTTCGGCGGCGGGACGCGCCGGATGGGGGCGAACACAGACGGCGGCACGGGAATTCCATGCCGCTTTTTCCCTTTTCCCGGATGAGGAAGAGGACATGGATCCGCATCGTAAAAACCGGATCGTTTAAGGGCGGCCGTCAATTTATACGCAAACCGTCGTGGGGCGCGCCAGCCTACGGCCCCGGGCCGAAAGGCGCTGGCGAAGGGAGCGGAAAACCCGCCTCCCTCACCAGGCGGCTGCGACGGACGGGCACTCCCGTCCCTGTTCCCTGCAACTTTTTCCTTCCCACGGCATTTCAGGCGGCGAGGAAGGGGAGAGGATAATGCGTTTTTCAAAGGCGTGGTCATCGGGCGCCCACTATCCGGCGGTGAGCCGCGGCGGCGATTTTCCACCTTTTCCCCGTCAACGGCGGAGGGGACGGTACAGCTCTCCCTTTACGCCCTTTCACGCCTCATCCCCCCGATACGCCGGTTCCGCCGGGAGTCTCCTGAGCGGTTGCCTTGACAGTTGCCCGGGCGGGATGGCCCGGCACAGCCTTTCCGGCCCGCACGCGAGCCCACGTGTCAACGGACGCGGGAGGGAACGGGGGTCTTCCCGCCGCAGCGCCGGCAGGGTACGCCGGCCCTTGCCACGGGACTTTTCTCCGCTCTCTCCGCCCCGTCCTTTTGGATGCGCCTCCGGCGGCAACCTGCCTCGAATACGCCGTCCGACTCCCCGCTTCTTTTAACGAAATGGCCGGGAAGCGGTCGGGCGGTCCCGGCAGATATCCCCGAACAGGGAGAGGCTCCGGGCCCATTCACCGCGACAGCGGCGGCTTTTTTAGAGGACGACTGACGGCGGCAATTCCCCTTTGCACAAACACCCTTGCGCCGAAATATAGGCAAAATAATGGCTGAAAGTGTGTATAGATCACAGTTAGTGGTGATTATACACATGGCAAATATTCGGCTGACTTTCATGGTATACTAATCCAGTATGGGAGTTTTAACCAGATTTGTTACGAGATGCACGGGGTGGTGTGAATGGACGCAAAACAACGCAACCGGACCATATTTTCCAGACGCTTGACACAGCTCAGACGCAACAACGGCATGACGCAGAAGCAGATCGCCCAAAGCCTGAGCATCGATCGGTCCACCTATGCATATTATGAGCTGGATAAAACCAAACCGGATTTCGAGACGCTGGTGCGGATATCCAATATCTATCAGGTCAGCCTGGATTATCTTTTGGGGCAGAGCGATTCCCCTTCCCCCAAGGTCGTGGTGGTGAAGGAACCGGACGCGACCTATGGCGATGCGCTGACTCAACCGATTCCCTTCTCCGGGTTGTCGGAGGACGAGCAATCCTTTATCATCATGTACCGGCAGATGGACGATCAGCAGCGCCGGTCGATGCTGGAATATGCGCTGACCTGCCTGCGGCAGCGATTCGGCGCGGAGAAGAAGCGGGGAGAGGAATCCGCCGCCGACCAATAAGCAAACAAAGGAGAAAAGGAGAAACATTCGCCTTTTTTCAGGCCTCTGCCGTTTTTGAACGGCAGAGGCTTTGCTGCGTCTCTTCGGCCGCCGTCTTCCGGAGTCTCCGGAAGGGAAGGCGCCGCGCCCATAGGGCTTCCACTGCGGCGTTGTGCGCCGTCTCATGAAACGCCGGTCCGATCCTCTGTCCGCCTCTTCTTTTCGACCGGTTCCGCTCTTTCCTATCCGCTTTTTCTATGCTATACTGGGAATTATACGATGACTGGAAAAGGAAGGGAGAAACCGGGGGATGAAAAAGCGGGAGAACTGTAGGCCTTGGTGGCGATTCGCCCTGCCGCCGCTGATCGCCGTGGCGCTTCTTAGCGTGGTTTTCGCCATCCGGGGCGTGTTCCCCTTTGGAGAGGGCAGCATTGCGTACTTTGATTTGGCGGATCAGTTCATTCCCCAATATTATCATCTGCACGATGTTCTCCATGGGAAAAGCGCCCTCTTCTTTAGCTGGAACACCGCTTTGGGAATCAACATGGCCGGCGTAGCGGGCCGCAGCGCCTTCCTTTCGCCGGTGAATCTGCTCTTTTTCCTGTTGGTTCCCCGGGACGCCATCCTGCCCGCCATGTCCTTTTTCCTCATGCTGAAGATGGCGCTGATCGCCCTGGCCGCCTTCGCGCTGTTGGACGGCTGCTTTCACCGGCTCTCTCTTTTTTGGCAGACGGCCCTGAGCCTGCTGTATGCCTTCAGCGGCTATGTGTTTCAGTATTACTCCAACATCCATTGGCTGGATACCATCCTTATCATGCCCCTCATCCTGCTGGGGGTAT
This sequence comes from uncultured Eubacteriales bacterium, assembly GCA_934615635.1. GTDB lineage: Bacteria > Bacillota > Clostridia > Oscillospirales > Acutalibacteraceae > CAKTXU01. The sequence continues at coordinate 11,588 of CAKTTT010000028.1, forward strand.
ACCGGCTGATTACCCGGGAAAGGCCCTGGCTTTATTTAGGCGCCCTGACCCTCTGTCTCATACAGGATTTGTATCTCTCCTTTATGGTCCTTCTTTTCCTGCTGATGGTGGGCGGACTGTATTTTTTGCTGGTGCTGCCCAGGGAAAAACGCGGGAAGGCTTCCTGGACTTTCGGCTGGACCTCGGTGGCCGCCCTCCTGCTCAGCGCCCCTGTGACCCTGCCGACCTTCCTCAACATCCAGTCCTCCTCCCGCTTCGGCTGGACCGGCGGTTACGGGGAGATTCTCCAAGCGGGGGTGGGGCTGGACGGCGCGAAAAACGGGATGCTGGTGACGACCTCCCTGCTGGCGGTGCTGCTGGTGCTGCTGCTGGCGACGGTGGACGACCGGCGGCTGACCATGTTTTTCCTGTCCGCCGCCGCTTTGCTCACCCTCCCCCTCTTTTTTGAAAACATCGATCTGCTTTGGCATGGCGGCTCCTATATGCTTTTCCCCATGCGGTTCGCCTTCCTGCTGCCCCTGGTGCTGATTCTGGCCGGGGCAGCCTTTCTGGAACGCAGGGGGGAGGAGCGGCCCCGGCGGCTGACGGGCTGGCGGCCCGCGGCCGGGGCGGTAGCCTGCGCGCTTTTGTGTCTGCTCCTGCTGTGGAAGCTGAGCCGGGGCCGGCCGGAATTCCCCTTCCAGCCCGACTGGAAGTATTTCTGGCTCTATCTGCTGCTGGCCCTAGCCTATTATCTGGCGCTGAAGGTGGGCTGCCGCCGCCTCTCCTACGGCCTGATCGGGGTGCTGCTGACGGCGGAGGCTCTCACCTACGGCGTGGGCTCCTTTGCGGAAAGCGTACATTCCACCTCCTCCGGCAAGGAATCCCGCTACATCACGGTGGAAAACGCCCTGGCCCGGGAGCTGGGGCTGGAAGGGGACAGGCTTTCCCGGATCCGGGACGCGGACGCCCATCTCAACAGCAATTATCCCCTGGTGATGGGGACGCCCGCCCTTTCCAACTGGACCCATCTGCTGGATGAAAAGATCCAACCCGCCGTATCCGCGCTGGGATATACCACCATCTACACTCGTCTGGGGGATGCCGGGGGCACCGCCTTCTCCGACGGTCTCCTCGGGATCAACCGCACCCTGTCGGTTCACGGACTGGAGGGGCCGCTTTATGAAAAAGCGGGCCAGGCGCAGGATATGACGCTGTACAACAATCTTTTCCGTCTGCCCTTCGGTCTGGTGACGGACGCCTCCGTGCGGGATATCGACATGCAGGCCGGCAGCTTTCAACTGCAAAACCAGCTCTATGCCCTGTTGGCGGACGACGGGCCGCTGCTGGAAACACCGGAGGGGGAGGCCGTGGACGGCGGGCTGACTTTCTTCGTCACCGGCAGGAAATATCTCTATTATCAAGGCGGATCGGGGAGCTTGACGGTCAACGGCGAACCGGTGCGGGTTCCCAACACCGGCGACGCGGACAACACCCATTATCCCGCCACCTTCAACAACGGCATTCTCTGCCTGGGCTATTTCGAGGATGAACAGGTGACCGTGGAGGCCCCCTCCGCCTATGCCGGCTGTTTTGCCCTGTTGGATGCGGACAAGCTGCTGGCGCTTTCGGCGGCTTATCAGGAGCCGACCCGGCAGGTGGAGGCGCAGGCGGGCAAGCGGAGCCTGTCCCTGCGTGTGGTCAGCGACCGGGAGGAGGGCGTGCTGCTGCTGCCCGTGACAAATGAGAAAGGCTGGTCCTGCACAGTCAACGGCCGCCGGGTGGACATCGCCGACACGGTGGGCTTCCTGATGGCGATCCCGCTGGAGGCGGGGGAGAACCAGGTGGAGCTGCGCTTCACCGCTCCCGGCCTGCTGCCGGGCCTGCTGATCAGCCTCCTCACCGCCCTGATCATCGCCCTTTGCCTCCTTGTCGCGCGTAAGACGGGCAGGCGGGTGACGCCGGACGGGCGGCTGGCCCGGGCAGCGGAGGCCGCGCTGCTGCTGGCTGTCGGAGCCGCGCTGACGATTCTTTATGCGGTGCCCATTCTCTGGGCGGCCGCCTCCTATTTCGGTTTTACCACTTAGGAGGGAGGCATTCCATAACCTCCCGGCTGCCGGCGATCCGCCGCTGTTTGGCGCCGGAAAAGGCGCCGCCAGCGGATAACCGCCTACGCATGGGGGCAGCCTGGTTCTCCAGGTCAACATTTCCGGGGGCGTGAACGTCCCTATAAGGTCCGGTTGAAGACGCGCCAAAGGTTCTTTCGCTTGCCCCCTGCGCCATAAACCCATAAGCAGGCTCTTGCGCTTGATTCCGTGCGTAACCTCATAGGCCTTATCGCTTGCTTGTTAGCCCCCCCTTCGCTTGTTGCTTTAACCAAACCTGCTTGCAGGGCGCGTTCACCGCCAGAGCCGGTTTTCTCCGCCCCATCATAACCGGTAGATAAGCTGGCGGCGGCGTAGGCCCCGAAGGGCAGGATACCCGCAAGCGAGCCAAGACGCAGAAAAATCATCTGCGCCATTTGTCCGCCGCCATCAGCAGGCAGTCTACCGTTAGTTTTTCTGATAGATATTGGGTTCTTTATTAGCGGCCCGCCTTGCCCCCCCTGCTGGAAGCGAAAGCCGACGGGAGGACCTCCACCGGCCGAGCCGGTGGTTTTATAGCAATGAAAAAACCCCCAAAGGAGTGCTTTACGGCTCCTTTGGGGGCTGATGTTTCAGGCGGCCTGCAAGGGACGGGCGCGGCGGCCCGGAAGGAGCCCGCCCGTTTTCGCTTACAAGCTGATGGAATAGTTCGGCGCTTCCTTGGTAATCGCGATATCGTGGGGATGGCTCTCCTTGAGGCCGGCGCCGGTGATCCGGACAAAGCGCCCGTTCTGCTGGAGATCCGGGATGGTGGGACAGCCGCAGTAGCCCATACCGGCCCGCAAGCCGCCCATAAGCTGGTAAACGGTGTCGGAAAGAGTCCCCTTATACGGAACCCGGCCCTCCACGCCCTCGGGCACCAGCTTTTTGTTGTCCTCCTGGAAATAGCGGTCCTTGCTGCCGTGGGCCATGGCTCCCAGGCTGCCCATGCCGCGGTATACCTTGAACTGCCGCCCCTGATAGATCTCCGTGTCCCCGGGGGATTCCTCGCAGCCCGCCACCAGAGAGCCGATCATCACCACGTCGGCTCCCGCCGCGATGGCCTTGACAATATCGCCGGAGTATTTGATGCCGCCGTCGGCTATGACGGGGATCCCCCGCTTGGCGGCGACGCAGGCCGCATCGTATATAGCGGTGATCTGGGGCACGCCGATGCCGGCCACCACCCGGGTGGTGCAGATGGATCCGGGCCCGATGCCCACCTTTATCGCATCCGCGCCTGCATCGATCAGCGCCTCTGCCGCTTCCGCGGTGGCGATGTTGCCGGCGATCAGGGAAACCTGCGGGAAGGCGGCCTTCACCCTGGACACCGCGTTAAGGATGTTCTGGCTGTGACCGTGGGCGGAATCCAGCACCAGCGCGTCCACCTGGGCCTCCACCAAGGCCGCGGCCCGGTCCAGCACGTCGGAGGTGGCGCCGATGGCGGCGGCGCAGAGCAGGCGGCCGTCCTTGTCCCGGGCGGAATGGGGATACTTCACCGCTTTTTCAATGTCCTTGATGGTGATAAGGCCCTTGAGCCTGCCCTTGTCGTCCACAATGGGCAGCTTCTCAATGCGATGCTGCCGCAGGATTTCCTGCGCCTGCTCCAGCGTGGTGCCCACGGGCGCGGTGACCAGGTTCTCCCGGGTCATGACCTCCTCAATCTTTTGGGTGAAGTCCGTGAGAAAACGCATATCGCGGTTGGTGAGAATCCCCACCAGCTTGCCGTCCCGGCAGATCGGGACACCGGAAATTTTATATTTGCCCATCAGCTCGTTGGCATCGGACACCAGATGATCGGGGGAGAGGAAAAAGGGGTTGACGATAACGCCGTTTTCCGAACGTTTTACCCGGTCCACCTGGTCGGCCTGCGCCTCGATGGACATATTCTTGTGGATCACCCCGATGCCGCCCTCCCGGGCGATGGCGATGGCCATGCGGGCCTCGGTGACAGTGTCCATGGCCGCGGTCATCAGCGGCGTGTTCAGGGTAATGCGGCTGGTGAGCCGGGTGGAGATGGAAATTTCCTTGGGCAGCACGTCTGATTTGGCGGGAATCAGCAGCACGTCGTCAAAGGTGAGGCCCTCCTTGGCAAATTTCTGCTCCGCGTTGCAATTAACCACGTTTTTTCCTCCTTCATCTTCCTATTCCGCAGGTTTCGACGAATCCGAGAATCCGACTAAAAAGTTTATTTTTCATTTTACCACAGCCGGCAATAGGAAGCAAGTGACCAATCCGAAGAAAAACCGTCGACCGGGCGGGGGAAAATGGTGACGTATGCCTGACAAAAGCGGTTCACATAATAGTAGCCCCCCGGCGAAGCGGGCGGCTACAGAGACGGGCAAAACCCTTTGATACTAGCAGCACACTTCACGTCGCGTTGGTACGGTCTCTCAGTTGCGAAAGCTGGCTGCCTTCCACTGATTCATGGCTCCCATTAGCTTATTCCCTCCAAACGCCTCTTTTCTTTCTCTACACATGCTATCCTCTCCCTTTATTTTCCTTATCTCCTTTAACTTATTGTTCTCATTTTCACCCGGCATCTTCTTTTCTCCTCTGCTTGATCCCTTTTGTCATTTGACGCAATTCCCTGCCTGCAAGCCCGTTCTTCTGCTGATCTTTCTTTCCTTTATCATCGCCAGTAGCCTTCTCTTGAATCTCTCGTCTTGCGAGTGCTTTTCCTTTCATATAAAAACCGGACGGCAAGGGCTACGGTTCCCTTGCCGTCCGGTCAAGCAGGGGCCGCAGCCCCTCCCAATTGTGTTCCGCATAAACTTCTACGCCCTGCTCCCGCAACAGCGCCGCCGTGACGCCCTCTCCCGGTATCCGCCGCCCGGTAAAGCTGCCGTCGTAGATCTCGCCGCTGCCGCAGGAGGGACTTCCCTCCTTCAGCACAGCGGCGCGGATGCCGTATTTCCGGCATAGGGCCAGCGTCTGCCGCGCGCCTTCGGCGTAGGCGGCGGTGCAGTCCTCGCCCGTGCAGCCGATCACCCGTCCATCCGCCGCCCGCTCCGCCGGCTCCCGGGGAACGCGCAGGCCGCCCATGCATTCGGGGCAGACGGCCAGCGCCAATCCTTCCCGCCACAGCCTCTCCAGCCGGGCGTCGGTGCGGGAGCTCCCGTCGTAGCGCACGGCGATGCCGCATAGGCAGGCGCTGACCGCGATGATGGGTTTTGCCATAAGGTCACTCCTTTTTAGAAGTAACGGACCAGGGAAACCACCTTGCCCAGAATGCTCACCTCGTCCACAATAATCGGTTCGAAGGCATCGTTTTCCGGCTGCAGACGGAAATGGCCGTTTTCCTTGTAAAAACGCTTTACCGTGGCCTCGTCGCCCACCAAAGCCACCACAATATCGCCGTTGACCGCCGTGGGCGTTTTATGGACGATCACCACATCCTTGTCGAAAATACCGGCATTGATCATGCTGGTGCCGCTGACCCGCAGGGCAAAAAGCTCGCCCGGCTGATAGCCGCCGCCGGAGTAGGGGACATAGTCCTCCACCTCTTCTACCGCCAGAATCGGCTGACCGGCCGTTACCTTGCCGAGCAGCGGTACCCGCGCCACGCTCTCTCCCGGCAGCCGGATCGCCCGATTAAGGCCGGACTGGCGGGAGATGTACCCGTTCTCCTCCAGCGTTTTGAGATAGGCGTGGACGGTGGAGGTAGATTTGATCCCGGCAGCGGCGCAGATTTCCCGCACGGTGGGCGGCAGGCCATCCTGCGCGCGTTCCTGCAGAAAGGACAGGACCTTTTGCTGTTTTTCGTTTAACGGCTTCATAAACAGACCTCCCGCTGCTGTTTTTTCCAGTATATCACAGCAAAAGAGAAAAAGCAAACATTTGTTTGAAAGAATTTTCCGAACAAAAAAAGCTTACAGTTTATTCATAGTCAATTCACACAAAGGGCACAAATCCCTCTTATAATAAAACCGTACTCAAGAGACGGAGCGGAGCCGCACCGCAGAAATCTCATCAAAATTGAGTACGTTCTACCCTCCTCAAAACACCCCTCTAACTTAGCAAAGGGCCCGCCGGATGGCGGGCTTTTTGCTGCCCGCCGGCGTTTCGGGATAAAAGAAACGGGAAAAAGTGAAATTAGGGGTTGCAAATTCCAGGAAAACAGTGTAAAATACAAGTCGCTCCATTATATCC
>CAKTTT010000029.1 GCA_934615635.1 uncultured Eubacteriales bacterium
GGAAAGAGCATTTATTAACTTTTGAAAGAGGGGTATGTACACGATTGAACCGGGCTCCCAGCTGAGCTATACCCCCATATCTGGCGACGCGTTAAACTATACCATATTCATTGCAGCTTGTCAAGGGAAATTTTTAAATACGGATAAAAAAGGAATCCTGAAAATAATAGAAAATTTTTCCTGCTTTTTTAGAAAAAAGGATTGACAAAAAAGAAAAAGGGAATATAATTATAAATGTAATAATTACAAAATAAAATCAATTACAAGAAAGGCGGATGCCCGGTGACTACTCAGGAAATCGCCGCTACGCTGTCCGCCAAAGGGTTACGCCCCACACAACAGCGTATCGCGGTTTATCAGTATCTGCTCGACCATCCCATCCATCCCACGGCTGACACGATCTATCGCGCCCTCTTACCTGTTTATCCTTCCTTTTCCCGCACCACCATTTACAACTCCCTCCACACCCTGCTGCATGCCCGGCTGATTCGGGCGGTCAATATCGAGGCTGAGGAACAGCGGTTTGACGGTAATCCGGAGGATCATGGTCATTTCAAATGCTCTCATTGCGGGAAACTTTACGATTTCACACTCTCCCCCGAACTGTTGGGAGAACTATGCCCTTCGGGATTTCATGCGGAAGTCCGGGACGTTTTCCTCAACGGGATATGCGCCGGATGCGCGTCCAAAGGCGCGGTTTAATTTTCCAGTCGGTTATTACCCTAAACATAAATAAAAATAGAACTAGGAGGAAATGAAAATGAAAAAGTATGTGTGCTTGATCTGCGGTTATGTCCACGAGGGCGACGAACCCCCGGCAGTTTGCCCCGTCTGCGGCGCGGCCGCCGATAAATTCAAGGAAATGGGCGCTGCTCCGGCCGCCGCTCCTTCTGCTCCGGCCGCCCCTGCGGGTGAGCGTGTATGGGCGGACGAGCACCGCGTGGGCATCGCCCAAGGACTGGATCCCGAGGTGGTGGAAATGCTGCGGGCCAACTTCAACGGCGAGTGCAGCGAGGTGGGAATGTATCTGGCCATGTCCCGCGTCGCCCATCGCGAAGGCTATCCCGAAATCGGGCTGTATTGGGAGAAGGCGGCCTATGAAGAGGCGGAACACGCCGCGAAGTTTGCCGAGCTTCTGGGCGAGGTTGTGACCGATTCCACCAAAACCAACCTGAGCATGCGGGTGGAAGCCGAGTGCGGCGCCACCGACGGCAAAATGGTACTGGCCAAAAAGGCCAAGGCCCTGGGTTATGATGCGATTCACGACACCGTGCATGAAATGGCCAAGGACGAGGCCCGCCACGGCAAGGCATTTGAGGGCCTGCTCAACCGGTATTTTGGTTAAGAAAACCGCATAAAGTCAGGCTTTTCAGAGGGAATGGAGAGATCTGTTCCCTCTGTTTTTTGCTGTTTATGGCTTTGAAGCGGATATTTTGGTTTTCTTAAATCCTCATTTCCTTTTTAAAGCCCACGGTGATAATCCTTCCAGGATCTGCATAATCCAATATTTTTTTGCATAACTGTAAAAAACATGCTATTATAGCAGCAATAGATCCATTATTTTTATGAATAACAGTAGGTGATGGACATGGGCTTCTTTTCCAGGAAACGGGATATATTGGCGGTGCTTTCGCGGATGGAATGGGGCGCTGCTACACCTGAGTTTTCCAATGAACAGATCGGGGATATGGTGCATGTTTTTAACCATGATTTACAAACTGCGTCCAATGTAGAACGGGCCCTTCGTTTTGCCGCCGGGAGAATAAAGTGGTATACCGTATATTTGAGGAATGCTTTTCCCCATCATCGGATCATTTTTGACGACGAAGGGCAGACTGTCGGCGCAAATACGCGGGAATACATTCGACAAAATCTGAAACCCTATGCGGATACAGTCATTTTCACTTCGGAGGGGGAAGCGTATGGCTTATAATTTTTGGGTCGAATCCGCCGCAAAAATTGATTGGGAACAGCTGAATAAAAGCGTACAGCCTTTCCAGCTCTTGGAATATGTACCTATGCCCGGCATGGGATTGAACGGCGGCGACGCCATCGGGCTATCCATTCCCATGAGAAACACCGGGCCGTGTGCCTATGAGGAATTTTTACAGGTGGCGGCATTGCTGCAGACGGAATTTCAGTGTACCATATATACCATGTATAATGGAACGGTTGTGGATGACCGCTCGCTGGAACAGATTAAAGCGGATATTATATGAGGCAAAAGGCAAAGCGTTTGAGGTCCTGCTGAACCGGTATTTAGGTAAATAACGAAACCATTTATCAAAGAGGGAACCTCATACGTGGTTCCCTCTTTTCATACTGTAAAAATACTCCCGGACAAGTTGTTCGGGAGTATTCGTCAAACATTTACCGCACATAATAAGGATTGGGCTTAAATAGTAATGTAATACAGTTGATAAGCCAACCGATGCCCAAAAGACCACCGGTAAACAAATAGAGAATCCCCATACCCACTCGGCCTTCGTAAAACTTGTGGGCGCCAAAAAAGCCCAGAAATAGGCACAGAAAAAAGGATATCCACTTATTCTTGAGGCGCCCCCCATACATTCCAGCGATATTGGTGTTGCTATTGACGTTTTGATTGGAATTATTGATAACAATATTCGGCTGCTCTGCTTTCTTCACCTCCTCCACTTGTCGACCACAGTGAAGACAAAGAACGGCATCTTCATGGATTTTACCGCCGCAATACTTACAGAATTTTGTCCTCACTTCCGGGATGGCATTTACAGTTGTGTCTTCCATATGTATCTCCTCCAATGTAATTTAGGAACTTTTCCTCCTAAAAATATACTACTATTCCTCCTGTTTGTCAACCGAATTAGGAAATATACTTCTTATAATACTATTTTGAGGGGAAGAAAAATGCTCGTTTTCGATTTTCACATTATTGGAAATAAGCTGTTGTCTATCCGCAAGAGAGTGGGAATGACTCAAGCGGAGGTAGCTGAAGCAGCAGGCTTGTCAGATCGCACTTATGCAGATATTGAGCGGGGAACAGTCAATATGCGAGTGGAAACTATCCTCCGAATTTGTCATGTACTCCACATTACCCCGGACGAAATTCTGACTGAGGATAACAGCTCTCCTGCCATTCAATGGGAAGAATTATCCTCCCAACTTAATATCTGTAATTCCAAAGACAGAGAAACAGCATTACAGTTATTATCTGTATACTTAAAATCATTAAAGTAGTAAAGAACTAATTTAGCGTGACTTTGGGGCGGATATCAGGGTATACGAGGGAATTCCACTATACCTGCCACTTTGTCAAAAAGCAATGCGGCGTTGAGAACCCTATCTCGTGCGGGCAAGGCAAGAGGGTTCCATCTGCTTCTTCTTGCACAAACACGAAGGCTTTATAGAAATGTGACGGTATCCCGCGTGCCGAAGAATACGCTGGCCCCGAGCGAGATAAGCCAAAGACGAAGCTTGACACGACAAAGCGTTCGAAAGCTTGCCGAACCGGCATTTTAAGTGAAAATTGATCTTTTTTAAAGGATATGCTATCATGATGGCATATCCTTTTTGCGGGGTGAGCGTATGCGGTTAATCAAAACAAGAAAAGGAAAACCCTTTACCACGTTGCTTTATGCTTTAACCTGGCCGGTGGGCTGGGAAGAGATGCTGTCGATGGTAAACGCTGTTGTGGAGAACGATTTTTCCCGGTTATCCGTACGATCGTTGGAGGTCGGTATGCTCGCGGGCGAGAAGCTGGAAAATGTGACGGCGGAATTAAAAAGGGCGAATAACGATATCTTCCGTACTCCAACCGCTAAAACGGAGTATGGCGTTTTAGCCGTTTCAGGCGTCTCCTCCATCATGGAAGCGCCGTTAAGGATAACGTTTTGGAATCAAACGGATACCTGTATGGTGCAGATCATGGGGGATAAAGCCATCCCCAAAGAGGGGAAGCACGCCTATGATAAGTATATGGACAGCATCGAGCTGTCCGGCTATATAGATTACACGAAAAGGCACCTGCACCCATAGGCTCTGGCCGGACAACATTTCAAACCGGCTTCCCTTGCAAACGGGCTCTCGTGAAGATGGGAGGAGGCGGTTTTTAGGAAGAGGATTTTAACCATAACCTGTGCCGCCGCGGCAGGCGTTCTTCTGTCCATTGGGATATATGGCGGCTGATTTCCAAAGTATAGCGATCATCGCCGCTCTTCCGTCCCCGCGGCGATAAGGTCGTTTGGGAATTCCCCCTCTTTCGCCGCTTTGGGTGCGCTTTTCACTAAGCCGCCTCCCTTTTCCGTCCTACTCCGGCGGCGGAAGGCCGCTCCTCACGATCGAAAAAGGCTCCTGCAGGCTGATACAAAGCCGCCGGATCGCGGAGCCGCAAACAAATCCAACTACAAAAGGCTGTGGGCATCCTAAAAGATGTCCACAGCCTTTTTGCATGGATAGCTTACGCGGAAAACCATGGCTTCCCACCGGATGGGAAACGCCCGATGATTCCAAACCGCGGCCTAAGCCGCGCGGTGGATGCCCCGCCGACCGTCATGGCAGCGGAAGGATCCTCCACTGCCGCCAAATCGGCCTGGGAATGGCGGACAGGAAAGCGCCCTCCTCATCCGACCGCTTCAGGCCGTCCGGGTTCCCGGACGAAACGCCCGCCGCCGCGCCGTCCCTCCCGGTTATGGACGCGGAGAAAGCGGCCCGGAAAGGGCGGCGAAAGCAGACGGCCGCCTATCCCTTCTTCGCGATAAAAGCGATTCCCGTACAGCCGGGGCCGGCATGGGTGCCCACCACCGGCCCGATGGCGCTTTCATAGGTCTGCGGCAACGCACACGCCGAACGGATAAGCTCCGCCAGCTCCTCCATCATAGCAGGTGCGTTGGAATGGCCGAAATAGACCGGGTAGTCCTGGTCCACACCTTCCTCACGAACCCGTTCCAGGATCATTTGATACCCCGCCTTTTGCCCTCTGGCCTTAGCCAGGCTCACCACCTTGCCCTCCTCGATATGCACCAGCGGCTTGATGCCCAATAAAGTGCCCATCACCGCGCCGGCGGAGGAGAGGCGGCCGCCCAACCGCAGATATTTCAAATCATCGATGACAGCGTACAGCCTCACCCGGGGTACCAACGCGGTCACAGCCTTGAAGATGTCCTCGGCGCGCAGGCCCCGATCCCGCATCTCCAACGCCGCGCGCACCAGCAGCGCCTGCCCGAAGGTGACGGCGAGGGTATCCACCACATAAATGGGCGCATCCGGAAACGCCTCCCTGGCCAGCAGCGCGGATTGATAGGTGCCGCTGAGTTCCCTGGATAAAGGGAGGATCAGCACCTCGTCCCCCGCCTCCACCCAAGGACGCAGCACTTCTTCAAAATCCGTGGGATTGATCTGCGCGGTCTTGGGCAGCTCGGGCGAAACGGCCAACATCCGGTAAAACGCGTCCTTGGTCAGGTTCTCCCCTTCCACAAAGCTCTTTTCCCCAAAAAACACCTTCAGCGGCAGGATTTTCAGATCCAGGCTATCCTGCAGCGACAGGTCGATATCACAAGCCGAATCGGTCAGAATACGCAGCGCCATTGAGCTTGCCTCCTCAAAATAGTTTGATTATCAAATCTTTTTCCACTATAGCACACCTCTCCGCTGCTGTCAAGGCGTCAGGTGTTTCCTGCCGGAAAAAATGGAAGAAAGATCTTGACAATCCCGCCGCAGGTGAAGTATACTGTCTATAATAATCCAAAAGCGATGACGGGGACAAGTAACAGGCGGATCCGCCCCTTCAGAGAGCTGCCGGTTGGTGCGAGGCAGCGGACGGCGCCGGTGAATATCACCTCCCGAGCTTTCCGCTGAGCCTCCTTGGAGAGGGTAGGCAGGGACGGTTTCCCCACCGTTATCAGGGGCGGCATTCGGCCAAGAGGCCCGATGCGCGGAGCGGCCGGCAACGGCAAGAAGAGTGGTACCGCGGAGGATCAAGCCTTCGTCTCTTGATGGAAAAGAGACGAAGGCTTTTTACATACCGCGCGGAAAGGATTCCCAGGAAAGGACAGGAGACAGTATGAAACGCAACGGCGCGACCATCTTGATGGAATGCCTGCTGGAGCAGCAGGTGGACACGGTTTTCGGTTATCCCGGCGGAGCGGTGCTGAATATCTACGATGCGTTGTACGCTTATCGCGACCGGATCCGACATGTGATGACCGCCCACGAGCAGGGCGCGGCCCATGCGGCGGACGGATACGCCCGGGCTACCGGCCGGGTCGGCGTGTGCATCGCCACCTCCGGCCCTGGCGCCACCAATCTGGTGACGGGGATCGCCACAGCCTATATGGACAGCGTGCCGATGGTGGCGATAACCGGCAATGTGGCGGTGCCGCTGCTGGGCCGGGATTCCTTCCAGGAAGTGGATATCACCGGCATCACCATGCCGGTCACCAAGCACAACTTCATCGTCAAACATGTGGAGGAGCTGGCGGATACCGTCCGCAAAGCCTTCCTCATCGCCCGCAGCGGCCGTCCGGGACCGGTGCTCATCGATATTCCCAAGGACGTCACCGGCGCGCAGACGGAATATGAGCCTCTGCCCAGGGAGCCCCGCCGCACCCCCGCTCCGCCTAAGGAGGAGCGGCTGCGCATGACCCTGGAGCTGCTGTCCTCCTGCCGGAAGCCTTTGATCTATTTCGGCGGCGGCGTCATCCTCTCGGAGGCGGAGAAGCCGCTGCTGGAGCTGGCGGAGAAGGCGGACATCCCCGTGTGCGCCTCCATGATGGGACTGGGCGGCTTTCCCGCCGGACACCGGCTGTGGCTGGGCATGGTGGGTATGCACGGAACCCTGGCCGCCAACCGCGCCGCCCGGGAATGCGATCTGCTGCTGGTATGCGGCGCCCGCTTCTCCGACCGGGTGGCGGGCAGCCGAAACGGCTTCGCCCCCAACGCCCAGGTGGTGCATCTGGACATCGACCACGCGGAATTCGATAAAAACGTCCCGGCCGCCGTCCGGGTGGCCGGCGATCTTTCCGACTCCCTCGCCGCCCTGGCGGCCCGCACGGCCCCGGCGGATCACACCCCCTGGGTGGACAGCATAACCGCCCTGCGCCGGGAACCGGCGGCGGCGCCCGTCGATCCCGATTCCATCCCCGACCCGCTGGCGATCCTCCAAACCCTCCGCCGGCTGACCCCGGACGACACCATCGTCGCCACCGATGTGGGCCAGCACCAGATGTGGACCGCCCAACATTTCCCCTTTACGCAGCCCCGCACACTGCTGACCTCCGGCGGCCTGGGAACCATGGGATACGGCCTGGGGGCGGCCATCGGCGCCCAGTGCGGTATGCCGGAGCGCCGGGTTGTGCTGATCTCCGGGGACGGCAGCTTTCATATGAATCTCAACGAGCTGACCACCCTGGCCTCCTACGAACTGCCGGTGGTGGTGCTGGTGATGAACAATCAGGTGCTGGGCATGGTGCGCCAATGGCAGAAGGTGTTTTATGAGAACCGCTTCTCCTCCACCGATCCCCATCGAAAAACCGATCTGGTGAAGCTGGCGGAGGCCTTTGGCTGCACCGGGCTGCGCATCGCCCGCGCCGGCGATATTCTTCCGGTGCTGCAGGCTGCGCTGGACAAACGCGGCCCGGTGGTGGTGGACTGCCGGATCTCCCCCGACGCCAACGTACTTCCCATGATTCCTCCCGGCGGCACCGTGGAGGATATGATCGAGTCCATGGACAACTGAGAAAGGAGAGGTGAAAGGTGGACGCCAAGGAAACAAAAGTGGTATTCTCCGTGCTGACCGTCAACCATCCCGGCGTGCTGCTGCGGGTGACCGGCCTCTTCTCCCGCCGGGGCTTCAATATCGATTCCATCGTGGCCTGCAGCACCGAAAAGCCGGAATTTTCCCGCTGGACCCTGGTGGTAACCGGGGACGAGGCCACCTTCACTCAACTGCTCCGCCAGCTTCTCAAGCTGGAGGATGTGGTGAAGGTGGAGGTGCTGGAACCGGAGGACTGCTCCAACAGCGAGCTGCTGCTCATCAAGGTTCGGGCGGAGGGGCAGCAGGGCCGCGCCGCCGTGCTGCGGACGGCTCAAAACTACGGCGCCCGGATTCTGGACATCAGCGACGCTTCCATGACGGTGGAAATGACCGGCCAGACCCGGGAAATGGATGGCTTTATCCGCCACATGGAGCCGCTGGGTATTCTGGAGATGGCCCGCACCGGCATCACCGCGCTGGCCAGGGGCGACTGCACCATTCTGGAGGACGATTGAATGCACGGCCGACTAGGCCGACTAGGCAGGAAAGGCGGGAAATGGATGAAACAGCCTGTAGAAATATTGGATTCCACCCTGCGGGACGGCGCCCAGGGCGAAGGAATCAGCTTCTCCGTGGAGGATAAGCTGGCGGTGACCCGTCTGCTGGATGCACTGGGAGTCCCCTTCATCGAGGCGGGAAATCCCGGCTCCAATCCCAAGGATCTGGAGTTTTTCCGCCGCGCGGGCGAACTGAAGCTGAAGCATTCCCGGCTGGTGGCTTTCGGCTCCACCCGCCGCAAGGGGATAGCGGTGGAGGAGGACGCCAACGTCCAGGCCCTGCTGACGGCGGATACCGGTGCGGTGGCCATCTTTGGCAAATGCTGGGATCTCCACGTCCGGGATATCCTCAAAACCACGGAGGAGGAGAATTTCGCCATGATCGGCGACACCGTCTCCTTCTTCAAAAGCAAGGGCAAACGGGTGATTTTTGATGCCGAGCATTTTTTCGACGGCTACAAGGCCAACCCCGTTTTCGCCCTGAAAGCCCTGGATGCCGCGGCGCAGGCCGGCGCGGATGTGCTTTGCCTGTGCGACACCAATGGCGGGGCCTTCCCCGATGAAATCGCCGCCGTCACCCGCGCGGTGGTGGATCGCTTCCCGGTTTGCGTGGGCATCCACGTCCATAACGACGGCGGCATGGCGGTGGCCAACTCCATCATGGCGGTGGAGGCGGGAGCCGCCCATGTGCAGGGCACCTATCTGGGCTTCGGGGAACGCAGCGGCAACGCCAACCTCTCCGCGATCATCCCCAATCTCCAGCTCAAGCGGGGCTATCTCTGCATACCGGAAAACAATATGTCCCTGCTGACCCGGACGGCCCGCAGCATGGCGGAGGTGGCCAACATCCGCCTGAGCCGGGGGGAGCCTTACGTGGGCGGCAGCGCCTTTGCCCACAAGGCCGGGATGCACGCCGACGGGGTGCTGAAAAATCCGGCTACCTTTGAACATATCCATCCCGAGCTGGTGGGCAACGAGCGGCGCTTCCTGATGAGCGAGATGACCGGACGGACGGCGGTGCTGGAGAAGATCCGGCGCTACTGCCCCTCCATCCAGAAATCCTCCCCTGAGCTCCAGGAAATCATCGACGCCCTCAAGGCCATGGAACTGGAGGGCTATCAGTTCGAGGGGGCGGACGGCAGCTTCGAGCTGCTGGTGCGCAAATGCCTGCGGAGCATCCCCTCCTTCTTCGAGCTGGTCTACTATCGCATAACCGGTGAAAAGCCCTATGACGAGGGACAAAGCGCCATCGCCACCCTGAAGGTGCGGGTGGGCGACCGCTGCGAAATCGCCGCCGGGGAGGGGAACGGCCCGGTCAACGCCCTGGATATCGCGCTGCGCACCGCCCTCTCCGGCTTTTATCCCGCCCTTTCCGGGGTCCATCTGGTGGATTACAAGGTCCGCGTCATGGATTCCCGGCAGGCCACTGCGGCCAAGGTGCGGGTTCTCATTACATCCACCGACGGCGTCAGAGAATGGACCACCGTGGGCGTTTCCAGCGACGTGATCGAGGCCAGCTGGATTGCCCTGAGCGATTCCATTGAATACAAGCTGATTAAAGACAAGGAGGAACTGTACACATGGGAATGACAATGACACAGAAGATCCTGGCAGCCCACGCGGGTCTGCCGGAGGTGACGGCCGGGCAGTTGATCGAGGCCAAGCTGGATCTCTGCCTGGGCAACGACATCACCTCGCCGGTGGCGGTCAATGAATTTGAGCGTTGCGGCGCCTGCGGTGTTTTCAACAAGAGCCGGGTGGCGCTGGTGATGGATCACTTCACCCCCAACAAGGACATCAAAGCGGCGGAACAGGTCAAGCGGGTGCGGGAATTCGCCGGCAAGTACGATGTGGAGAATTTCTTCGACGTGGGCCGGATGGGCGTGGAACACGCCATCCTTCCGGAAAAGGGACTGGTCGGCCCCGGCGATTGCATCATCGGCGCGGACAGCCATACCTGCACCTACGGCGCGCTGGGCGCCTTCTCCACCGGCGTGGGTTCCACCGACCTGGCCGCGGGCATGGCCACCGGCACCGCCTGGTTCAAGGTGCCCTCCGCCCTGAAAATCGTCCTCACCGGCAAGCCCTCCCGCTATGTCGGCGGCAAAGACGTGATCCTCCACCTCATCGGCATGATCGGCGTGGACGGCGCGCTCTACAAATCCCTGGAATTCACCGGGGAGGGCGTGGCTTCCCTCTCTATCGACGACCGGCTCTGCATCGCCAACATGGCCATCGAGGCGGGAGCCAAAAACGGCATCTTCCCGGTGGACGAGGTCACCATGTCCTATGTAGAGGGCCGCTTCCAGCGGGAACCGGTGGTCTATGCGGCCGACGAGGACGCGGAATACGAGCAGGTCATCACCATCGATCTGTCCGCCCTGCGTCCCACCGTGGCCTTCCCCCATCTGCCGGAAAACACCAAAACCATCGATGAATGCAACGGTCAGGTGAAGATCGACCAAGCGGTCATCGGCTCCTGCACCAACGGCCGGATGGAGGATATGCGGGCGGCCGCGGAGATCCTCAAGGGCCGCAAGGTGGCCAAGGGTGTGCGGTGCATCGTCATCCCCGCCACCCAGGATATCTGGCTCCAGAGTATGCACGAGGGCCTGTTCGATATCTTTGTAGAGGCCGGCGCGGTGGTATCCACCCCCACCTGCGGGCCCTGCCTGGGCGGCCATATGGGCATTCTCGCCGCCGGCGAGCGGGCCGTTTCCACCACCAACCGGAATTTTGTGGGCCGGATGGGCCATGTGGACAGCGAAGTCTATTTGTCCAACCCCTATGTTGCCGCGGCTTCCGCCGTCACCGGCTACATCACCGACCCTGCCGCCCTGTAACGGCTGACTGATAGAAAGGAAGGATCAACCTATGATCGCACAAGGCAGCGTCCATAAATACGGCGACAATGTCGATACCGACGTCATCATCCCCGCCCGTTATCTCAACACCTCCAAGCACGAGGAGCTGGCGGCCCACTGCATGGAGGACATCGACAAGGATTTTGTCCATAAAGTCCGCCCCGGCGACATCATGGTCGCGGACAAGAATTTCGGCTGCGGCTCTTCCCGGGAACACGCCCCCATCGCCATCAAAGCCAGCGGCATCTCCTGCGTCATCGCCTCCACCTTTGCCCGGATTTTCTACCGCAACGCCATCAACATCGGCCTGGCGATTCTGGAATGCGACGAGGCCGCCCGGGATATTCGGGACGGCGATCAGGTCAAAGTGGATTTCGATACCGGCCTGATTGAAAATCTCACCACCGGCAGAACCTATCAAGCCGAGCCCTTCCCGCCCTTTATTCAAAACATCATCCAAAAGGGCGGCTTGCTCAATTCCATTAAAGACCGGCTGTAAAATCCCGAACGAAAAGAGGGCTGTATAATGTCAGCTACGCATAAAACAGTATCAACAAAAGCTGAAACAGGGTAGCTGCCATAGAAGGCGCGAAAAAGGCAGGTAAGAAGCAAGTTATTTCTTACCTGCCTTTTTTCTTTTTTGTTACGCGATAGCACAACATACTGCCTCCTGCAAAGCTGTACCCGGAAGCCGTATGAAATCAGGCTTTTTCGGGCAAAGAGAAAGCCGGGGGAGTCCCCCGGCTTTGTTGCGCGTTTGATTATTTGCTGTGTTTTCTCTTTCTGCCGTATACGATTGTCCCGGTCAGCCCTGCGGCTCCCGCGCACATCAGCGCAAGCCACAAAGCCAAATTGCCGTTATCTCCCGTCTTTTCAGCACTCTCGCTTAAAAATTCTTGTTTACTGTTTTTTCATAACAGGCACATAAATCAGCGTGTCCTCGCCGTGATAGTATTCAAAATCCACTTTGCTCTCATCAAAGGAATATTCGCTGGAATCAAACCATTCGTTAAAAATATACTTCCACACGCTATTGATGTTTTCGTGCAATTCTTTTACATCTTTTCCGGCAGGAACCTTAAAACCCGCGTATTCCGCTGCCGGGACATCGACAGCCTTCATGCCGTCAGGAATAATTTCAGTGTTTTGTACGATGGGGCCGAAAAAGTAAAATAGTTCCCCGTTTTCCTGCGGGTGCATCCACATACCGACTTCCGCATACCCCGGATATGTCAGCTTCTGATAGTCTTCCAGGCTGACACCGGAAAAATCTTTGCCCAGCCAGAAAGCGCCGTTTTCCCGAATGTCAACGGAATGGTCGGGGAGCAGGACATAACCAACAGCAGTAAATTTCGGCATGGTTTTGAATTGAGGCGTAACGTTCATGATATTTCCCATCCTTTTCTGATAATTGAAAGGAGACAGACCGAATTGACGGGTAAAAGCTTTGGTAAAGCCGGAAGGGGTGTCAAACCCGCTGGCTATGGAGACCTGCGTAACGCTTTCCCCTTCTTTCAGTTGTACAGCTGCTTTCCGAAGCCTCATATTTCGGATATACTCGACAACTGGGAGCCCGTTTACGCTGTGGAACACATGACAGAAATGATAAAAAGAATATCCGAACTGTGCAGACAGTGTCCTGGCGTTCAGATTTTCTTCCAGATGCTCGTCAATAAACTTTCTGCAGTGCTCCATGTCTTCTTTGTAACCCATCGCTTCATCATCTCCTTTCTTTCATAATTATACTGAAAAATATCCGAGCTTGCATTTCCAAACTTGCGGACTTTTAACATCTGCTCTACAATATAAGCTTTTCAAAAAAGCAAAACTCCTACACTTCATAATGACATTCTATTACTTAGCAATTTATAAAGTTTGAACATCATCAACGAGTGGTACGCAAAAGACACAGGCAAAAAATCCGCGCGGCGATAAAGTCCAAAAGGGAAGCGGGTGAACATCTCTGTACCAACCCGGTGGATAGAAGAACTTGACCGATTATTCAAGCGTATTTACGCCGTTTTCCGAAAACATTTCTAATGCTGTCTTATGAGCGCCTCCCTAACGGCCCTCTTTTTTTACATTTCGTATGCGCTCCCCGCATCCTCTATCCTTCTTTCCAGTGGCAAAAACAGCGAAGGGCCGCTATTGGCCGGCGGAGCTTCCATCTGACGGCGGGGAGCAAGAATTTAATCCCTCTTTTTCTTTCTGCTTTTCCATACAGCGGCTAGGATATCCTTGATAACAAGCATGGCATTCAACGCATCGTATCCATATTTCTTTTCCAAATCGCTCAACAATTTATCCAATTCCGCCGCATAATAGGAAACCTCCACCTCCTCCTGATATTGAAGGAGAATCGGATATTTTTTGCTCCATGCCTTTGTCCAGTCTATTTTGTCCGCTGCCTCATCGCTTGTTCTGTCAATGGCTTCCTGTATCTCCTGCAGGTTCCTGTTCCCATCCCAGTCGATCAGCTCATCCAGGGATAAGCCGTACAAAACAGCCAGGTTTTTCGATTGCCGGATATCCGGCAGGGTTTCGTCCGTTTCCCATTTGGAAATTGTCTGCCTGCTGACCCCCAGCTTCTCGGCCACCATTTCTTGGGATAACCCCTTGTTTTTTCGCGCGCGAAACAGATGATCGCCCAACCCCATCAGCATTTCCTCCTTGCATAGAATTCCTCTTCATTATAAGGCTTTTACCGCAGAAATACTATCAACCTCATCAGGCAATTCCGCCCGTTTTCTTGACAAATCCCCAAGGAACCGGCTACAATAAAAGTGATCCATTGACCAATTCCGCAGGCGCTTATCAGAATTCCATCTTCCAGAAAGTGCCCCTATAGGCCGTCGGGCAGCCATCCAGCCGCAGGGCACACGATATCTGCATGGGGGAACATATATGAAAAAATATGCCTTTCCATTGATCATGTGGCTGTTGTTTGAAGCAATCGCTATAACGCTGTGGCTGGCTCTGGATAATCTGTTCTATCTTTTCAATTTTTCCTACATAGGCCTCTGTCTGGCTTTCGGCATCGCCTTTTATATCAAGAAGGTGAAATATGCCCGCCATATGGTGCAGTTGGCCGTGGGGTTGTATATGCTGGTATACCTCGGCATTCTCTCCCGGGAAAATATGCAGATCGAGGGCTTCTGGTATTATTTGTTTTTAGGGGTCTTTGAGGCTGCGGTTATTCACTATAGCATTGCAAAAATTTTTGGCCCCCTCCTGTTTGGCCGCGGATGGTGCGGGTACGCCTGCTGGACGGCGATGGTTTTGGATCTGCTTCCCTACAAGGTTCCGCGCCGACCCCGCAAAAACATCGCCTTTATCCGCTATATTGTGTTTGCCCTTTCTCTTTTATTTGTCGGCGCGCTCTTTCTTTTTCATGCGCCGCATTTGGACAGGATCATGTTCTGGAGTTTTATCATCGGCAATGCGCTGTATTACGCCGTAGGAACGGTATTGGCCTTTGTTTTCAAAGATAACCGCGCGTTCTGTAAATATATCTGCCCCATAACCGTGTTTTTAAAGCCTGCCAGCTATTTCGCTTTACTGCGGGTGAAGAACCACACAGATAGGTGCATCTCCTGCGGCCGATGCAAAAAAGTCTGTCCCATGGATGTGGACGTCCCCGACAATTCCCGCCGCCGTCTTAACGCAACGGAGTGCATCTTGTGCCTGAAATGTATAGACGAGTGCCCTAACCATTCCCTATATTTATGACGGCAAAAGGAGCGTATCCGCCCCTTGACCCGAATTCATCTATTGGGAGCTTTCGCTTCCCAATCTTCCTAAAGGGGCTTTCCAATCAAAAACCGCGGCACAAGCCGGGGGCTTGAGCGGGAACAAAAGTGTCTGCTACCGGCGGCCCTCTCAAGACGCAATGAAAGTTATCGTTTCCTTACATCCCTTGCCCCGCCGTCCGTAAACGGGCGCATCTCGTCTGCCGTTGGTTTTTATCCGGCATTAAGCTTTTTATTGGCATCTCGTTTTGCTCCATACTGAAAACGAAAGCTGACGGGAGACCTTCCTCGGCGCAGCCGGAGGTTTCCATAGCAATAGAAAATCCCCCGGAAAACTTCCGGGGGATTTTTCATTCAGAAATATTAGCCGTTGATCTTGGTAACAACGCCGGAGCCAACGGTACGGCCGCCTTCACGGATAGCGAAGCGCAGACCTTCCTCGATGGCGATGGGGGTGATCAGCTCAACATCCATCTCGACATTATCGCCAGGCATGCACATCTCGGTGCCTTCCGGCAGGGAGATGACGCCGGTCACGTCGGTGGTACGGAAATAGAACTGCGGACGATAGTTGTTGAAGAAGGGGGTATGACGGCCGCCTTCTTCCTTGGACAGGACGTACACCTGGCCATGGAATTTGGTATGGGGATTGATGGAGCCGGGCTTGCAGAGAACCTGGCCGCGCTCAATCTCATTTCTCTGAATACCACGCAGCAGGGCACCGATGTTATCGCCGGCCTCCGCGTAATCCAGCAGCTTGCGGAACATTTCGATGCCGGTGACAACCGTCTTCTTGCGCTCCTCGGTCAAACCGATGATCTCCACTTCCTCAGACAGCTTCAGCTGGCCACGCTCCACACGGCCGGTGGCGACGGTGCCGCGCCCGGTGATGGTGAAGACATCCTCAACCGGCATCAGGAAGGGCTTGTCGGTGGTGCGCTCGGGGCTGGGGATATACTCGTCCACAGCCTTCATCAGCTCCAGGATGGGCGCGTACTCGGGGGCGCTGGGATCGGTGGAGGTGCACTCCAGAGCCTGCAGCGCGGAGCCCTTGATGATGGGGGTGTCGTCGCCCGGGAACTCATACTCGTTGAGCAGCTCGCGGATTTCCATCTCCACCAGCTCCAGCAGCTCGGGATCGTCCACCTGATCGCACTTGTTCATGAACACGACGATATAGGGAACGCCGACCTGACGGGAGAGCAGGATGTGCTCACGAGTCTGGGGCATGGGGCCGTCGGCAGCGGACACAACCAGGATAGCGCCGTCCATCTGCGCAGCGCCGGTGATCATGTTTTTCACATAGTCGGCGTGGCCGGGGCAGTCCACGTGGGCATAGTGACGGTTCTCCGTCTGATATTCCACGTGAGAGGTGTTGATCGTGATACCACGGGCTCTCTCTTCCGGAGCCTTATCGATATTGGCGTAATCGACGAAGTCCGCATCGCCCTTCAGGTTGAGCACCTTGGTGATCGCCGCGGTCAGGGTCGTCTTGCCATGGTCGACGTGACCGATGGTACCAATGTTTACATGGGGCTTATTTCTTTCGAATTTTGCCTTTGCCATTGTGGATTTCCTCCTTTTATCAACCAACTATTTCTTTTACAGAATTGCAACTCCCATTTTAGCAAGTCCCCGCGGGAATTTCAAGCCCTTTTCCAAATAAATCCGGCGGTAGGAGCCTGTCCAGCGTCGAAAAGACGCCGATTTTGCCCGCTTTAGGGGCTCAAAGGAAAAAGCCGAATCAGTCTTCCTTCTTGGCGCGCTTGGAAATGATCGCCTCGGCCACGTTCTTGGGAACCTCGGCGTAGTGGCTGGGCTCCATCACGTACTGACCACGGCCCTGGGTGCGGGAACGCAGGTCGGTGGCGTAGCCGAACATCTCAGACAGCGGCACCAGCGCGTGAATCTGCTGGCCGCCGGAAATGGCGTCCATGCCCTGCATCAAGCCGCGGCGGGAGTTGATATCACCGATAACGTCGCCCATATATTCGTCGGGAACGGTGACAACCACCTTCATGATGGGCTCCAGCAGCACCGGATCGGCCTTGCGCATCGCCTCCTTGAACGCCATGGAACCGGCGATCTTAAAGGCCATTTCGGAGGAGTCGACCTCATGGTAAGAACCGTCGTACAGGGTGACCTTGACGTCCACCACCGGATAACCGGCCAGTACGCCGGACTGCATGGCGCCCTGAATACCGGCGTCTACCGCAGGAATATATTCCTTGGGAATCACGCCGCCGACGATAGCGTTGACAAACTCGTAGCCCTTACCGGTTTCGTTGGGCTCCAGCTTGATCTTGACATGACCGTACTGGCCGCGGCCGCCGGACTGACGGGCGTACTTGTTGTCCACATCCGCTAGCTTGCGAACGGTCTCCTTATAAGCGACCTGGGGAGCGCCGACGTTGGCCTCCACCTTGAACTCACGCAGCAGACGGTCGACGATGATCTCCAGATGCAGCTCGCCCATACCGGCGATGATGGTCTGGCCGGTCTCCTCGTCGGTGTAGGTCTTGAAGGTGGGATCCTCCTCCGCCAGCTTGGCGAGGGCGATGCCCATCTTCTCCTGGCCGGCCTTGGTCTTGGGCTCAATGGCCACGCGGATAACCGGCTCCGGGAAATCCATGGACTCCAGGATAACCGGGTTCTTCTCATCGCACAGGGTGTCGCCGGTGGTGGTGTTCTTGAGGCCCACGGC
>CAKTTT010000030.1 GCA_934615635.1 uncultured Eubacteriales bacterium
CCCAAATGCTGCCCGCCCACCACCCCAAAGTCGATGGTGAAGGGCCTGCCCAGCATCCGGGCGGCCTCCTGCACCTCCCCCTGCTCGATATACCGGCGGATTTTGCTGGCGCTGACCGGCTCCCCGTCCACCAGGATGGCCCCCACCACGATGGCCTCGATGCCGAAGCGGGCGCACAGCTCCACCAGCATGTCCGCATCCCCGGCGCAATCCTTGCCGAAGCGGTAGTTGAAGCCGCAGCACACCCGCCGGGCGTGGAGCGTCTCATGGAGGATCTTCCGAACGAATTCCTCCGGCGACAGGCCGCGGATCTGCTCAAAATCGGCCTCGAAGATTTCCGCGACCCCCAGAGAAGCCATGGCCGCCAGCTTGCCCTGGGCGCTCACCAGCTCCCAAGCGTCGCTTTTGGGCAGCTCCCACGGGGTCTGGGAAAAGGTGAAAACGGCGGGTGAGGTCCCTTCCATCCCCACCGCCCGGGAAATGACCGCCCGGTGGCCGATGTGTACGCCGTCAAACACCCCCAGGGCGATGGCCCGGGGGGTCCGAGGAATGCTTCCGATGTCCTGCATCAATCGATAGGTGCGCAACGCTATCGTCTCCTTTATCCTATATCCGCGAGATACCGTACCTTACATTGTCCCTCCTCCGGCTCGCCCAGCCCGATGAAGGCCCCCGCTGGGTCGTGCAGCCGGGTCAGGCCGGACAGCTCCTGCCGCAGCCGGTCCAGATCCAAAGCGCCGCCGTGGCGGAACCGGTCCGCCTGGGCGGCGGTAACGACAAGAACAGGATAGGGCGCCAGCGCCGCCTCTGTGGGGAGGAGCTTTTCCGCCAGCCGGCCCTGCACCGCCAGCGCCCGGGCCTCCTCCAGCGTCAGGCAGCCGTCCAGCCCGAAGCCGGCGGCCATGGTCCGCCGCAGGCCGGCCATCACCGCGCCGCAGCCCAGAGCCCGGCCGATATCGTCGCACAGCGAGCGGATGTAGGTGCCCTTGGAGCAGGCGCAGTCCAGGGACAGGAGACCGGCTTCCCGGTCGTAATCCAGCAGCTCCAGGGTGTGGATGGTCACCTTCCGGGGATCCCGGGGCACCTCCATCCCCTGCCGGGCCAGCTCATACAGCCGCACCCCGTCCCGCTTTAACGCAGAGGTCATGGGCGGCACCTGGAGGATATCCCCCCGGAAGGCGGCGAGGCGGGACTCCACCGTCTCCCGGCCGGGAAAGGCGGTCACGCCGGTGGAGCGGACCTCTCCCCAGATATCCAGCGTATCGCTGACGAATCCCAGCCGGACCTGAGCGGTATACCGCTTGTCATGCACGGGGAGATAGGGCAGAATTTTGGTGGCTCGGCCGGTCAGCACCGGCAGCACCCCGGTGGCCATGGGATCCAGCGTGCCGGCGTGGCCCGCCTTTTTCACCCCCAGCAGCCGTCTGGCCACCGAACAGCATAAAAAGGAGGTCATCTCCGGCGGTTTGTCCACACACAAAATCCCGTCCATAGATGGCCTCCTTGCTTTTGTACTCCCTATTGTTTTCAAGCGGAATGCCCCACGCGCGTTTCTTTCCCTGAAACGGTGCGTCCACGGCCGTCGGGATATGATCCCGCCTAATTTGCCGCGATCTCGGGGACGGTTTCCTTCACCGCTGCCAGCAGCCGGGCGACCGCCTCCTCGGCGGTGCCGGCAAGGGAGCAGCCCGCCGCCCGGTTGTGACCGCCGCCCCCCAGGCGGCTGCAGATGGCGGCCGCATCGGCGTGGGTACCCGTGCGCACGCTGACCTTGAAGCAGCCGTCCGCCTTCTGCCGCAGGGTGATCCCCACCCATACCCCTTCGATCTGCCGGGAAATGGGCGCCAGCCCCTCCATATCGTTTTCACCGGCGCCGGAGCGGGTCACCATTTCGTTGGTAATGAACATCACCGCGCAGCGGTCGCCGTAATAGAAGCGGATGCTATCCAACGCCAGCCGCTCCAGCTCCAGCCGGGCCCGGGATTTAATGTCGAACATCACGCGGTTGATCATCTCATGGCGGATGCCGATCTCCATCAGCTCGGCGGCGATACGGTGGGCCTCCGGGGAGGTGTTGGCATACTTGAAGCAGCCCGTGTCGGTGGCGATGCCGGTGTAGATGCATTCGGCGGTCGCCCGGTCCACCGGCGCTCCCATGATCCGGATCACATGATAAATCATGATCGCCGTAGCGGCACAGGAGGCATCCAGCAGCAGATGACGGGCATACTGTATGTTGGAGCCATGATGGTCGATGCACAGGTCGGCACGGTCCGCCAGGGCCTCCAGGGAGGGGCCCAGCAGGCGGCGGTCCGCCACGTCCACCGCGCAGATGAAGGCCGGTTCAAAATCCGGCTCCGCCACCCCTTCGGTCATATACCCGTACTTCCCCGGGATCTCATCCGCGCAGAGCACCCGGGCGGTCTTGCCCAACGCGGTGAGCGCGCGGCAGAGGGCATAGCCCGAGCCCAGCGTGTCTCCGTCGGGATACTGGTGGGTCAGGATCAGGATATGGTCCGCCGCGTTTAGCAGCGCCGCCGCCCTTTCGCTTGTGATCCGCTCACTCATCGCCATCCCCGCCCTTCTCCTGCTGCTGAAGATCCTGGAGGGTCTTCGCTATACGGGCGCTGTAGGCGATGGAATCGTCCGGGATGAAGCGCAGCTCCGGCACATGGCGCAGATGCAGGGCGCTCCCCAGCTCCCGGCGCATGAAGCCCGCGGCGGATTTCAGCCCCCGCGCCGCCTCCTTGGCGGCGTCCAGCCCCTCCATCGCGCTGATATATACCTTGGCGTAGGACATGTCGTTGCTGACCTCCACCCGGACGATGCTGATCATCCCGGACACCCGGGGATCCTTCACCCGGCGCAGGATGGCGGTCAGCTCCCGCAGGATATCCTCGCTGGTACGATCCATTTTGTAATTCGCCATCGTTTTATCCAACCCTTTCCGTCCCGGCGGGACTTCCGGCCCTCAACCACAGTATGCCCCGGGAATCCGCCGGGATACCTGAAAGGCGGGATCAATCCCGATACTCCTCCAGGATGTAGGTTTCGTAAACGTCCCCCTCGCGGATATCGTTGAACCGCTCCAGGCCTATACCGCACTCGTAGCCCTGCGCGACCTCCTTCACGTCATCCTTGAAGCGTTTGAGGGAGATCATCTTGTCGTCCGCAATGATGATGCCGTCCCGCACCACCCGCAGCAGATCGTTACGGTAGACCTTGCCGTCCAGCACATAGCAGCCGGCCACCGTGCCCACATTGGTGATGCGGTAGACCTGCCGGACCTCCGCACGGCCATGCAGCACTTCCCGGGTCTTGGGCGCCAGCATCCCCTTCATGGCGGACTCGATTTCCTCGATGCAGTCGTAGATAATGCGGTACATCCGCATTTCCACGTTACTGCGCTCCGCCATAGCCTGAGCCAGGGGATCGGGCCGCACATTGAAGCCCACGATAATGGCGTTGGAGGCGTCCGCCAGCATGACGTCGCTTTCGCTGACCGCGCCCACGGCGCCGTGGATGACCCGGACCCGCACCTCGTCGTTGGACAGCTTCTCCAGAGACTGGCGAACCGCTTCCACCGAGCCCTGCACGTCCGCCTTGATGATGATGTTCAGTTCCTTCATCTCGCCCTGCTGCATCTGATCGAAGAGATTGTCCAGCGTCACCTTCTGGTACTGGCTGAACTGCTCCTCCTTGGCGGCGGTACGCCGCTGCTCCACCAGCTCCCGGGCCAGCCGTTCGTCGGTGACGGCGTTGAAGATATCGCCGGATACCGGGACCTCGTCCAGGCCCATGATTTCCACCGGCACGGAGGGACCGGCGCTCTCCACCTTTTCCCCCCTGTCGTCGGTCATGGCGCGGACGCGGCCTACCGCCATGCCGGCCACGAGGATGTCGCCGGTGTGCAGGGTGCCGTTCTGCACCAGCACGGTGGCGATGGGGCCGCGGCCCTTATCCAGTCGCGCCTCGATGACGGTGCCCTTGGCCGCCCGGTCGGGATTGGCCTTCAGCTCCTTTATCTCCGCCACCAGCAGCACGGTTTCCAGAAGCTTATCCAGCCCCATGCCCGTGTGGGCGGAAACCGGCACGCAGATCACGTCGCCGCCCCATTCCTCCGGCACCAATTCATGCTCGGTGAGCTGCTGCATGACCCGGTCGGGATTGGCGGCGGGTTTATCCATTTTATTGATGGCCACGATGATGGAAACGCCCGCGGCCTTGGCGTGGTTGATGGCCTCAATGGTCTGGGGCATGATGCCGTCGTCGGCGGCCACCACCAGAATGGCGATATCCGTCACCTGGGCGCCTCTGGCCCGCATGGAGGTAAACGCCGCGTGGCCGGGGGTATCCAGGAAGGTGATATACTGGCCGTCCACCTTGACGCGGGAAGCGCCGATGTGCTGGGTGATGCCGCCGGCCTCGCCGCTGGTGACGTCGGTTTTGCGGATGGCGTCCAGGATGGAGGTTTTGCCGTGGTCGACGTGGCCCATGACCACCACCACCGGATCTCGGGGCTGCAGGGCGGTATCGTCGTCCTCGCTGTCGTCGATAATCCGCTCCTCGATGGTGACCACGACCTCCCGCTCCACCTTGGCGTGGAATTCGCCGGCTACCAGATAGGCGGTGTCGAAGTCGATTTCCTCGTTGGCGGTGGCCATCACGCCCATCATCATCAGCTTTTTGATGACCTCGGCGGCCGTGGCCTTCAGGCGAAGGGCCAGCTCCGCCACGGTGATGGTATCGCCCACCGTGATGGTGATGGGTTTCTTCTGCCGCTCCATCTGAATCCGGCGCAGCCGCTCCGCCTCGGTTTCCCGGCGGGGATGGGGCTTGCGATACTGCTGGGATTTCTGGTTGATTTTCTGCTTTTTGATCGCGCCGCCGTCCCCCTGCACCCGGTTGGAGGTTTGCGCCAGCACATCGAACTTTTCATCGTACCGGCCCACGTTGACCTGAGGGGTACGGGTGTCGATGGTGCGGCGCTCCACCGGGGCCTTGGGCTGGGCGGGCTGTTTTGGCTTCTGCTGGGGCTGGCTGGGACGGGCTCCCTGCGGCTGGCCCGGGGCCTGCTTGGGGGCGGGCTGCTGCCCTGCCTGTTTGGCCGCCTGATTCCCCGCGGGAGCGGCTGCCTGCGCGGCGGGAGCCGGCTGAACCGCGGGCGCCTCCTTCTGCGCCGACTTTTCGGCGGCGGTGGCGAAATAGGCGTCAAAATTTTCCACCTGGTGCGTCTGGGTGAAGTGCTCGAACACCAGGTCCAGCTCCTCTTCCTCCAACGCGGTCATGCTTTTTTTAGGTGTGTCCACATACTTTCCCAGCAGCTCGATCACTTCCTTGCTGGGCGCTCCAAAATCCTTGGCAACCTCGCTTACGCGGTATTTAATCATCATATGGCAGTGTCCTCCTCCAAATCGTGCAGGCAGTGCCGGCCCATGGCCGTCGCAAATCCCCTATCCTCCGTCGCCAGTACGCCGACCGGCTTCTGAAAGCCGCAGGCGGCTCCCGTTTCCTCCTTGTTCAGCGGCATACGGGCCAGCGGGATTTTTTTCTCCCTGGCCGCGTACCGCAGCTCCTTGGCGGTTTTCTCCGACAGGTCGGCGGCCATCAGCAGCAGCGCCGCTTTCCCGGCCGCCGCGGAAGCCGCCGCCGCGTCGAATCCCGTGATCAGCTTTCCGGCCCGGCGGGCGATGCCCAGCAGGCCTGCGAGCTTGGACGCGGATGCTTCCCTTTCATTCGCCTTTTCCTTCACTTGCCGCTAATTCCTCCTCCATGTGATCGTACACCTCGGCGGGAATCTGGCAGGAAAAGGTTTTTTCCAGCCGTCTCGCTTTCCGGGCAATCTTCAGGCATTCGGCTCGATGGCAGACATAGGCGCCGCGGCCGGGTTTTCTGCCGGTCAGGTCCAGGGAAATCTCCCCTTCCGGGCTTCTGACCACCCGCACCAGCTCCTTCTTCGGCTTCATCTCGCCGCAGCCCATGCATTTGCGCAGCGGCACCTTTTTGGTCCGCATCCTTCACCACGCCCTTCCCCGCGGGCCGAACCCGCGCTGCCTCGTCCAGAGGGAATTTATTCCTGCGCTGCCTCCGGCTCGCCCTCGTCCTCGCCGTAGAAGCCGCTTTCCGGCCGGATATCGATTTTCCAGCCGGTGAGCTTGGCGGCCAGCCGGGCGTTTTGGCCCCGATTGCCGATGGCAAGGGAAAGCTGGGCGTCCGGCACCGTCACCCGGCAGGCCTTGGCGCCCTCCGGGTCGGTTTCCACCGACAGCACCTTGGCCGGGGAGAGGGCGGCCGCGATGAATTTGGCCGGGTCGTCGCTGTATTCCACAATATCGATCTTTTCGCCGCCCAGCTCGTCGACGATGCCCGCCACCCGGGCGCCGCGGGGGCCTATGCAGGCGCCCACGGCATCCACGTTTTCATCGTGGGAGAGCACCGCCAGCTTGGTGCGGGAGCCGGCCTCCCGGGACACGGCCTTGATCTCCACCACGCCGTTGAAAATCTCGGGGACCTCCATCTCGAACAGCCGCTTGACCAGGCCGGGGTGGGTGCGGGAGATCAGGGCCTTGGGGCCCTTGTCGCCGTCCCGGACGTCCACCACGTATACCTTGACTCGGTCCCCTTCGTGGAGCACCTCATCCCCCAGCTGTTCGCTTTTGGGAAGCACCGCCTCCGCCTTGCCGATTTCCAGCGTGGCGGCGCCGGTGCGGGGATCCACCCGGGTGACCAGGGCGCTGACCAGCTCCTGATTGCGGCGCTGGAATTCCTGCCGCTGCTGGCCCACCTCCGCCTCCCGGATCCCCTGGCGGATGACGTGCTTGGCGGTCTGGGCGGCGATGCGGCCGAACTGCTTGGTTTCCAGCGGAATCTCCACCACGTCGCCCACCTTGGCGGATTTGCTGTACTTGCGGGCCTCCTCGGGGAGCATCTCCTCGTCCGGGTCCAGCACCTCCTCCACCACGGTTTTATGCAGCGATACGTTGAACTCGCCGGTGGAAGGCTCCATCACCACCACGATGTTCTCCTTTCCGCCGAAATCCCGCTTGACCGCGATGATGATGGCGGCGCGGATCTTTTCCAGCAGATACTCGCCCGGGATGCCCTTTTCCTTTTCCAGCAGCTTCAACGCTTCGAAGAATTCCGCGTTATTCATTTTCCGAATCTCTCCCATTGTTGTTTTTCAGGATATTCTCTGTTTTTCCCTGCGCCGTTATGCCTGGTCCCCGTCCTCCGGATCGTCCCATTCCTCGTCGTCTATCAGATGGACGGCGGCGTAGTCCTTAGGCCCGAAAACTTGTACGCCGGCGGATGTTTCCACCCGCAGCCCCTCTTCGGTCCTTCCCAGCAGGCGGCCGGTCAGCTCCCGGCTTCCATCCACCGGCTGATACAGCTTAACCGTCACCGGCCAGCCCTCAAAGGCGGCGAAGTGGGCCGGTTTGACCAGCTCCCGGTTGAGTCCCGGGGAGGAAACCTCCATGCAATAGGCCTGGGGAATGGGGTCCGCCTCGTCCAGGATCGGATTCAGGCGGCGGGACATCTCCACGCAGTCGTCGATGGAAACGCCCTCCTCCTTGTCGATGATATAGCGGAGGTACCAGGTGGCCCCTTCCTTGACAAAACGGACGTCCCACAGGACGAGTCCCAGCTCCTCCGCCACCGGCTGTGCCAGCCGGGCGCAGACCGCCACCGTGCCCCCCGCGCCGCCGGGAGCCCTTTTTCCTTTTGCCATGAAAGCGCCGCCTTCCCCTCGTCTCTGTCTTCCACAAAGATAAAAGAGCGGGTTGCCCCACTCTTTTACCATGCCTACTATTCATCCTACGTTATAGTATATCACACTATCCCGCCCATTGCAAGGCCTTTTTCCGCATTTTCCCCATCGGACGCCGCTTTTTTCGCCTGAGGGGCAGGCGGTTCGGGGAAGGAGAAACGCCGGTGAGTCACGGAGCATCCGGCGGCTGAGAGGGCGTCGATTCCCCGGTTTCCGCGGGCGGCTCGGTGGAGGATTCGGCGGGAGGGGTGACAGGAGGAGCGGCGGAAAGGCCGGGCTGATATAGCGGCACCTCCGGCTGGGAGGATGCGGCCGATCTGGCCGCATCGGCCTCACCGGCGGAAGACGCCGTCCCTCCGGGACCCTCCGGCGCTTTTTCCGCCGGGGCTCTCTCGCCGTCTCCGGGTACGGGCGGCCGTTTCGCCCGCCGCCGGGGCAGCACGACCGACACGACAATCAGAATCGCCAGACACAGCAGGCTGATCACGATGCCCGGGACCAGGCCCCGGGGAAGGAAGCGCATCTCCACCGTATGGGCGCCGGCATCGATGTCAAAAGCCAGCAGCGCGCCGTCGCAGACGGCGTAGGTCTCCACCGCTTTGCCGTCCACCTTCACGCTCCAGCCCGCGTCGTAGGGGATGGAGGTGAAGACGGTGCCCGCCTTGGCTGCCGTGAGGCTCCCCTCCAGAGAGGAATCGGTGAAGCGGGTAACCTGCAGCCCGTTTGCCGACAGGATCTGCATATTCTGCCGGTAGACGGCCTCGTCCAGCGTCACCACATATACGTTGCCCGAACAGGGGGAGTCCGTGGTGATGGAGGCGGTGAGGGTGGCGCCGGCGGGCAGGTTGCCGGCGCTGACGATGTAGGCCTGCCGGGGGGAGACGCTGGTACTCACACCGTTGCAGGTCACGCTCATGCTTTGGGCGGCGGTGCAGTCCAGGTAAACGAAGGTTCGCCCCCCCTGCTCCAGAGTGACGTTGAAGCGGGCGGTGCTGCTGGCCCCATTGGGATTGATATAGATCGCGCTGGAATCCCCTTCGTTGACGCTGGCGATGGACACGCTCTCCGGCTCCACCGTCACCTGCTGGTAAACGTACAGCGGCGCGCCGTTGCCCGTCATCAGGGTATAGAGGCTGTTCTGCGCTTCAAAGGGGTTGTACCAGGCGGATCTCCAGTTCCCCACGCTGGACTGTACGGCGAAGGCAGGGGGCAGCGCGTCGGGATTGCGGTAAATATCATAGGTATAGCCCCCCTCGGAGACGGTATCCAGCTTTTCCAGCCCCAGGCCGGCCGCCGTGTCCGTCCCGCCGTTGTTCTGCAGCACCACGTAGCGCAGCCCCATCAGCGAATCCAGGGCCGGGACGAAGTTGCGGAAGGTGTGGCTGTTGACGCCGTTGATCTCATAGCCCACATTCCCCAGGAATTTGGTGGTGGTGTAATAGTTGCTGGAGGAAAAGAGGGTGATGCCCCGGTAGCCGAACAGGGCGGTGTCCACGAAGGTGCGCCGGGGAGCGAATTCCATGCGGTAAAAGGCCCCCTCCATCTCCGCGTCCCCGATTTCCTCCGCCCGGTCCACCGCTTTCTGTATCGCCCGGGTGACGTCGTTGTCCACATAATCCGTATGAGCGGTGAAATACTCGTTGGCGTTGAGGGTGCGCAGGGTGGCGCCGCCGCCCAGGGTCATCTCCAGCACCACCGCCAGCAGGATCAGGCAGGTGGCGGGCCGGGCCATATGCCGCCGGCGGGAGCCCAGGAAGAGGAGCAGGGCGTACACCGCCGCCAGCAGCAAGCTGATGTAGATGGAGCTGAACCCATATACATCCTCCCCGAACCGCTCCTCCAGCATGAGATATGCGACGATTCCCACAAAGGATCCGGTGATCTGCTTCAGCCGGATCTGGCGCAGGCGGATGAGAACCTCATAGGCGATCAGCAGCAGCACAAAACAATAGAGGAAAGAAAAGCGATAGGGCAGGTCGTTGGGGGCGTGATTGCCGTGCCACAGCAGATCGAACACGTTGATCACCAGGCTTATGCCCATCGCCGCCCACAGTGCCATGTAGGTGATCCGGCGGCGGCGGGGAATCGCCTTGAGGGTGGCGAAGATCGGCAGCAGCACCACCGCCAGCAGGCCGCAGTAGAGGTTGGGGAGGTTGCCCGAGCGGATGGTGGGGGTGGTGCCGTAGAGATGCCGCCCCAGCAGGTTGAACATATCGAAATTGGCGCTGAAATCCGGCATCTCCGCGCCGGCGGCCGAGGTGCGCCCCAGGGCCAGGGCCACCGGAATGAGCAGGAACATGGCCATGCCGCCGCCCAGCAGGGAGCCTCCCAGGAAGCGGGCGAAGCCCCGGGCCTGGCCCTCCGCCGGCCGGCGCTTGCGCAGGGCGAAAGCGATATAGTACAGCACGAGGAAGATGCAAATCATGAAGCCGATATAGTAATTGACGAACAGGGTATACGCCAGGGAGAGCGCATAGCCGGCTATCCGTCCGGTGCGCATCATTTTTTCAAAAAAGAGGATCACCAGGGGGAGCATCATCACCCCGTCCAGCCACATGATGTTCCAGGAGTAGGCCAGCATATACATCATCATGGAATACATCACCGCCAGCGCCGGGATGGCAGGACCCCGGCGGCGGTAGACATACTGGAGGCAGGCGGCGAAAAAGGCGGCGCAAAGGGCGTTTTTCAGCAGGGTGATGACCAGGATGCCCTCGGTGAGCAGATGCTCCGGGAAAAGGATCAGCAGCAGGTTGAAGGGGGAAGCCAGATAGTAGGCGAACAGGGGCAGAAAGCTGGTGCCCGCGCCGATTTCAAAGGAATAGAAGGGGCTGCCCCCCTGGAGCAGCATCTCCCGCAGTTTATCCAGCATCGGTGCGTACTGGTGGTGCATATCCACCGTCATCACCGAACGGTCCCCCAGAGGCCATACCCCCAGGTAAGTGTAGGCCATGGACATGCACCAGAAGGCCAGCAGGCCGGAAATCACGGGGTAAAACCAGCGGCCGGGCCGCTTGCGGGGCTGCATCTCCGGATCCTGCAGCCGGACATACAGCCACACAAGGCCCAGCAGCGCCGTCAGGCAGGCCATGCCCCAGCCGTATACCCGCTCCTGCCACACGAAGGGCTGGGCGGTGTCCTTGATCAGGCTCCCCTTGAAAATGATAAACAGCCCGCCGGACAGGGGGATAAAAAGCAGGGCCAGCATTACGATTTTGGTGATCTGACCGCTGTTGAGCGTTTTCCGCATGATCATTCTCCCATCTACCGTCTATTGCGCGAATGGCCGGCGGCCGCCGCGTCTCTGTTCTTTCCGATCGTCTCCGGAGGCGGCGGAGCCGTCTCTGGAGACGATCGCGCCTAGAAGGGCCGGCGCCGGCCCGCATATTGCTGCTATTATAGCATGTCCCGTCAGGCCGGGCAACCGCATTCGGGGGATATCCGCCGGTTATTTTCCTTTTCATAGCGGACGAAGGCGCGTCTTTTGGCGGATGGACCGCGAAGGAGGTCGAAGGCCGCGCTGGGGAGCTTGGCGGCGGGGAGGACGATACCCGCCGGCGGCGTCCTCTCCTTTTCAAAGGGTGCCGGTTTTCCTCTGCTTTGTTGCAGCCGTTCCGGGGGAAGCCTCCGCAAAGGAGAAGGGATACCGCCGGCCGCCATAGCCATCGGCTGCCGGGCAGAGGGGAAATCATCACAGATTCCATTAAATGGAAATTTTGTATGTATTCACCCAAGTCCGTCCTCCCGACGCGGCGCTTTTTTGTCGGCGGTCACAGGTTTTTGGCCGCAGGGGGAAAAGGGGGTTGTCTTTCCGGGGAGCGGGGTGTATAATGAGGATATATTAAAGAGATCGTTATATTCGGGGATTCCGTCCTCTCACGCGTCTTTTTAATGGGAAAGAGGGAAATCCTCTCATAGCGCCGCGCAGGCGCCAACCATCCGTTCAGCGAGGTTTCGCTTGGAAATCTCCGCTGGACGTGTTTCTTGTCTGACCATTTGGAGGTGTAAACGTGGCAAGCGACCTACATTGTCACACAAAAATTTCCGACGGCTCCATGGGGATCGATGAGCTGATCGCCATTGCCAAGCGGCGGGGACTGACCGCTATCTCGGTGACGGATCACGACACCACCGCAGCCGCCACCCGGGCCGTGGTGATCGGCCGGCGGCAGGGGGTGGACGTGATCCACGGCGTGGAGTTTTCCACCATGGATACCAAGCGGGGGAATAAGGCCCATCTGCTGTGCTATTTGTGCGATACCCCCGACCGTCTGGAAGGGATGTGCCGCCGTATCGGGGAAAGCCGCCGGAAGGCCGCCATGGGCATGGTGCGCAAGGTCATGCGGTATTACCCCATCACGCCGGAGCTGATCGTGAAATGCGCCACGGGCAGCACCAATATTTATAAGCAGCACATCATGCACGCCCTGATGGACGCGGGGTACGCGGAGGCCATTTACGGCGAGCTGTACGACAAGCTGTTCGCCCCCGGCACCGGCGCCGCCCTCATCGAGGCGGAGTATCCCGACACCCGGGAGGTGCTGGAGCTGATCCACAGCGCCGGCGGGATAGCCGTTCTGGCGCATCCTATGGTTTATCACAACGAGGAGCTGCTGGAAGAGCTGGCGGAAAACGGCCTGGACGGGGTGGAGGTATGGCATCCCGGTCACTCGCCGGAGGAAACCGAGCGGCTGCGCGTTTTCGCCGGCGAAAAAGGGCTGCTGGCCACCGGAGGCTCCGACTTCCACGGTATGTATACCCGCAGCGCCAGGCCGCTGGGCAGTACCGCCGCCCCGGACGAATGCTTGCAGGCGCTGCTGGCCTATAAGGATAAACGGCGCAAGAAAAACGCATAATAAGCTTTCGGAGGTGCCGGAAATGGCCCATCAATACAAGCCCAGGGGCGTTTGCTCCCGGCGCATCGCCTTTGATCTGACGGACGGCGTGGTGCGCAACGTGTCGTTTGAGGGCGGCTGCAGCGGCAACACCCAGGGCATCGCCCGGCTGGTGGAGGGGATGCCCGCCGAGGAGGCGATCCGGCGGCTCGCCGGCATACGCTGCGGCTTCAAGTCCACCTCCTGCCCGGATCAGTTGGCCATCGCCCTGCAAACGGCCTTGAAGGAGGAGGGCGGCCGCTGATTCCGGCCGCGGCCTCCCCTATCGACGACTTCCAGAAACGGAGGCGGTTTTATGCCTTATGACGACAGCGACATGAAAATAGCCGGGGATGATTTCGAGCCGGTGAACGAAACCGGAGAGCGGGAAAGCGTGGAGGCGACCGCGCGGCAGCTAGCCCGGGAAAAGAGCAACGGCAATCTCAGCCGCGCCCGCCGGCTGGGCGCCATTATGGCGGACGAGGTTTCCGCCATCGACGGCAAAACCGACCCGGCCAGGGAGACGGAGAAAAACCACGCCCTGCCCATGCAGCGGCGGATCCTGCTGGCCTTTGCCGTGGAGGTGGGACTGGACGCCTTCCTGCCCAATCAACTGGTGGCGCAGACCGCCCAGAACATCTTTTACAACACCCTGCTGATCACCGCGCCCTCCATTTACGAGGATCTGCAGGAGTCCGGCGCTTTTTCCTTTTATTATCTCTGCTTCCGGGACGGACGCCAGGTGGAGCGGCGGGTGGGCGAAACCTTCGCCGCCCTTTGCGGCCGCAAGGGGGATCCGGAGTATGAACAGATGGGACGGGAATTTTACATCCGGTTCATCGGCCAGGTGAAGCATTTCGCCGACACCCTGGAATTCGTCAGGGAAGAAGGCTGAAGCATGGAAGCGGCAGCGGGGCCGGAGTGCCCGGCTGCCGCTTTTGCATCGGCTGCCTGCGTCCGCCCGCGAAGCCGGGATAAACGAAATCCTTCCGGTGTAAAGGAGGGGGTGGCATGGCCGCTCCGCTTTATCTGCTTATCAAGCCGGTATCCGGTGAATGCGGCCTGCATTGCCGCTACTGCTTTTACCGGGACATTGCCCGCAGCCGGGAGGTCCCCAGCTACGGACAGATGACAGAGGATACGGCGCGTACCCTGATCGCCAAGGCGATGGCCTACGGCCGGTCCGCCTATGTTTTTGCCTTTCAGGGGGGAGAGCCCACCCTGCGGGGGCTGGATTTCTACCGCCGCTTCCTGGAGCTGGTGGAGCAGGCCAACACACGCCGGGTTCCGGTCTCCTATGCCATACAGACCAACGGGATGCATATGGACGCCCAGTGGGCGGCGTTTCTGGCTCAGAATCGGTTTCTCACGGGACTGTCGGTGGACGGGACCCGGGATATTCACGATTTTTTCCGGGCAGACGGGCGGGGGCGCGGCTCCTTCTCGGCCGTGCTGCGGGCGGCCCGCCTGCTGGAGGAGGCGGGGGCCGATTATAACATCCTGACGGTGGTCACCAAACAGTTGGCGCGGCATATCCGCCAG
This sequence comes from uncultured Eubacteriales bacterium, assembly GCA_934615635.1. Lineage (GTDB taxonomy): Bacteria > Bacillota > Clostridia > Oscillospirales > Acutalibacteraceae > CAKTXU01. The sequence continues at coordinate 14,185 of CAKTTT010000030.1, forward strand.
GTGTACGCCTTTTACAAAAAACAGGGCTGGCGCTATCAGCAATATATTCCCTGCCTCGATCCCCTGGAAGCGCCCCGGGGAAGCCTGCCGTATTCCCTCACGCCGGCGCGTTACGGCGCTTTTCTAGAGGAACTGTTCGACCTGTGGTGCGCCGATCTTCTGGCCGGCGATCCGGTCTCCATCCGGTATTTCGACAACCTGGCGGATCTCTGCAGAGGCTATCCTCCGGAGAGCTGCGGGCTGAGCGGCGTATGCGCCTGCCAGCACGTGGTGGAGGCGGACGGGAGCGTTTATCCCTGCGACTTTTATGTGCTGGATGCCTACCGCCTGGGCAATATCCTGACCGAGGATTTTCAGGAGCTGGACCAGTCTCCTCGCCTGCGGACTTTTGTGGAGGACTCCCTGCGGCGCCCGGAGGAATGCGAAAGCTGCTCCTGGCTGCCCTTTTGCGGCGGCGGATGCCGGCGGGAACGGGATCCGGTTCTGGGCAGGGCGGAATCCCCTTCCGTTTACTGCTCCGCCTACCGCCGCTTTCTCCCCTATGCCCTGCCCCGGCTGCGCCGGTTGACCCAGCGGCTGTGATGGACAGGACGGCGGCTTCGGCCTGTCGAGGACAACGCACAGGGCGGATCGCCTTTGTTTGCCGATGAAAAACGGTGTTTTTGAGGAATATAATTCAAAATGTAAAGACATTGGTAAAGTGAGGATTGAATGGAGAAGGCATGGGAACAGGAATCATCATATGCGGCTTAAATGGCACTGGAAAGAGTACGTTAGGAAAAGCCCTTGCCGCGGAAATGCATTTTTATTTCATAGATGATGAAGCATTATATTTTCCCAAAACAAGTTCCCATAATATTTATGCCTTTTCACGGACTCGCGAAGAAGTTGAAAAGCTCCTTTTTGAGGAGATTAAAGCACATGAAAATTTTGTTTTTACGTCTGTGAAGGGGGATTATGGTGAAACCATTCGGCCCTTTTTTCAATACGCTGTATTAATGGAGGTTCCAAAGGATATTCGCTTGCGGCGAGTTGTCAATCGTTCTTTTCAGAAATTTGGCAATAGAGTATTATTGGGTGGAGATTTACATGAGCAGGAGAAAGGTTTTTTTGATTTTATTAAATCCAGAGAAGAGAAAACCGTTGAAGAATGGACACAACGACTGAACTGTCCTATCATAAGAATCGATGGAACAAAGCCCATTAAAGAAAATATAGACCTTATCATAGAGCAGATGAAATTTTCAGCTTTTTAAAGGATTTGGAATATCCTCAACAGTCAAAAAGTTTTTATTGGCGCAGACAAAATGGATATTTTTACGGGAAGGGTATTCCTTTAAGTGTCTGTCCTATTTCGTTGGCGACGCTAAAGTGGCGCCCGGCTTCACAAAACGATCTTATTTGGGGATGTTTGGCTTTCATCTGTTTTTATAAAGACTGATGAATCCTTGCGGGGCATGTAAGAAGATTTGCATGTATATATTCATTGAAAAACAGAAGAAGAGAGGGCAGGTGCATCGCACCCGCCCTCTCTCGATTTGTCTGTTTACCAGTTACCGGCTGGCGTTTTGGCCGTCGGTAGGGGTGCCGATCTGACTGCCGGTGAAATCCCCCAGGCCGCCGGTGGAATCCGTCATGGAATTGTCGTCCCCCATGCTGGGCCGGGCGCCGGATTCCTCCGGCTTGGAGGGATGGGAGCTGCTTCCCGCGTGGGAGGAGGAATGGGAGCTGCTGCCGGAGGACATATCCTTATCGCCGTTGCCGCAGCCCGCCAGCAGGAGGCTCATCCCCGCGGCCGCGGCCGTCAGGGTAAGAATCCATTTGCTTTTCATATCGTTTATACACTCCTTTTACTTTTCCATCTTTTGTGGCCGCTTTTCAGCGGGAAAAGCGGGAGTGCCGGCAGGGGAGGTCGCTACATAGCCAGCACCCCCGTATCGTCCTGCAGAAGGATGAGGATTTGTTCTTCCTCCCCCGTTTCGATGTTTACATATACCAGCACTTGCTCGTCGTCTCGGCCGATGCAGGAGAATTCGTAGCAGGCGATCTCCCGCAGGCTCTCAGAGGGGATCACCGCCAACGTCCCCTCGTCCTTCGGCTCCAAATGGGGGCTGAGTTTTCCCCGGGCCTCGGCCATGACGATTTGCGCCTGGGGAAGCTGCCGGTCGGCGTGATTCATGATATAGCCCTTGGCGTCCAGGGAAACCAGTTGCCCGTTATCCATGGCGATGCCGATTTTCAGCAGATCCGGATAATAGATGATCCCCTTTTCGGAGTAGGCGTAGTTGATGGTGAGAATACCGTTGTTTAGGTTATAATACCGCATGACAAAATTCTCAAAGCCCTTGTCCTCCAGGATCTCCTCCGCCTTGGCCAGCGCCTGGTCGATGCGCAGCGTCGCCTCCTGGATGGGGCGGGAATCGGTGTATTCCACCACAAAGCCCCCCTGCTTGGAAACGGTGATGCGACGGTTATCGCCGGTGAACTGGTAGCAGGGCAGATTGCCGCCGATTTCGCCGGCTGGCTTTACCGGTGCGTTTACCAGAAATTCCGCGGCCTTGGTCATGGCCTGCCCTTCATCGATCAGCTCTTTCCCGGCCAGCAGCTTCGGCTCCTGCTGCAGGATGTGGTCGGAAAAGGGGCCGTCGTAAATCAGGGTGGGGTAATCCTCAAAGCCCTGTTCCATTTCCAAAAAGCCGTCGGTGAGGCTAGGGAAATCCGCATCCACCCCCTGCTGGTTTGCCACCTGGGCCACCTCTCCCAATTGAAGCTGCCCGGCGGCCAGGGCGCTTTCCATCGCCGCGAGACGATCGGTGAGATCCGAGGCGTATGCCGCCAGCTTCTGCAGGCTGGCGGTTTCCTCTTCGGTGATCTGGCCGCCCTCCGCCACCCGTTTGGACAGGGTGGCGCAGAAATTGCCCACCTGGGAGAGAAAGCGGTAGGTGCCCGACAGCTCATCCCCGTTCAGGGGCAGCCGGCTTAGGGCGTTTTTGGCAAAGCCCGCCTCCCGCTGCAGCTTGGAGGCGAGCCCCTCCAATTGATTGGGAGAGGTGGCGTATTGGCCCTTTTCCAGGGCGATGTCCATATTGCCCAGATACTCGGTCAGCTCGCCCAGCGCCCGCTGGTAGCCGTATTCGATCATCGTCCGGTTGCGATTGGCCACCGTATACCCGCTGAT
>CAKTTT010000031.1 GCA_934615635.1 uncultured Eubacteriales bacterium
ATATGGGGGAGGCGGCCGCCTCATGCGCAGGTATGCTTGTCCGTATTGCGGGGAACGAAGCTTGCGGGAATACCAGAAATATCCCACGGGAAGTTTTCCTTGCCCTACCTGTTCCGCCTGCGGCAGGCGCGTTTATCTGAGTACGCCGCCGGTTAGCCCGTGGTTCCTGCTGGCGCCGGCTGCCGTGTGCCTGCTGATCGTTTTATCGGCCTTGACCCCCTGGAAATGGCTGATGGTCCCCTGGATGTTCCTGATATGGCCGTCTTGTTTCCTGGGAAGTTATCTGCGGGCCAAGCGCAGCCGATTTGTCCGCGCTCCCGAGGATCTGCGGGAGCTGCGCTGGCACAGAGTCCGGCTGACGGCGGCGCAGGGAATGAATTTGAAAAAACGGCTGTTAACCAATGGCTGCTTCCACCTGCAGGCCGACCTTCCCGATGAGGCCCGAGAGCTGGCTGTGCTGGTGGAGCCTTCCGCGGCGGCGGACGGGGAGGTCCGGCTGGCTTTTCTTGACCCCACCAAGGGACGGGATTTCAGCGGAGTGGATTTTTGGCTGAAGGACGGTAATAAACGAATTTGTATAGGATGTTTCCTGTAAACATATGTTAAATTTTATCCTCAAAAGGAGTGATGGGCATGCGGGTAATCGTGGACGCCTTCGGCGGGGACAACGCGCCGCTGGAAATCATCAAGGGCGCGGCGCTGGCCGTGAAGGAATACGGCCATACGGTGATCCTGGTGGGCCGGGAGGAGGAAATCCGCCGGGTTTCGGCGGAAAACGGCTTATCTCTGGAGGGGATGGAGATCGTGGACGCCCGGGATGTGATCTCCATGGAGGAGGAGCCGAAAAGCATCCTCAAGGAGCATAAGGACTGTTCCATGGCCGTGGGGCTCCGCCGGCTGGCGGAGGGAGAGGGGGACGCTTTCGTCTCCGCCGGCAGCACCGGCGCCCTCATCATGGGCGGCACCTTCTTCGTCAAGCGGATCCGAGGGGTATCACGGGCGGCGCTGGCCGCCATCGCTCCCACCGATAAGGGGCCCTTTATGCTCATCGATTCCGGCGCCAATGTGGAGTGCCGCCCGGATATGCTCCTCCAATTCGCCCATATGGGCAGCCTGTATATGACCGCTGTGATGAATCAGGGCCGGCCGGCTACCGTGGGGCTGCTCAATGTAGGCACCGAGGACCACAAGGGCGGGGAACTGCAGCATGAGGCTTTCGCCCTGCTTAAGGAGAGCGGGCTGCATTTCGTGGGCAACGTGGAGGCCCGGGACGTGCCGCTGGGCGTGGTGGACGTGCTGGTAGCCGACGGCTTCAGCGGCAATGTGCTGCTGAAAACCATGGAAGGCACCGCGGATATGCTGATGCTCAACTTGAAAAGGGTGTTTTTCTCCAGCCTGAAAACCAAGCTGGGCGCTCTCCTGGTCAAGGGCGGCATCGGAAAACTCAAGGAAAAGGTGTCCACCGCTTCCTACGGCGGCGCACCCCTGCTGGGGCTCACCAAGCCGGTGATCAAAACCCACGGCAACGCCAAGGCGGAGGCGGTTAAGCACGCCATCCGGGTGGCGGCGCAGTTCGCCGGGGAGGGCGTGATTGAGAAAATCACGGCGGCGGTGAAGAAGGACGAAACAAAAGCCTGATAAGTGAGGATGAAGGGGAAAGCGGCATGAGAAGGGACGCCGGATCGGGATTCCGCCGGGGACTGGAACGAACGGGGCTGGCGTTGGGGTGCGGCTGCGCCCTGTTGGCGGCGTTGTTCGTGGTGTGCGGGGTCAAGCTGTCCGAGCCGGAAATCAACGGCTTTGTCGGCCTTTTCCACGCGGGTAAGCTGGAGCTGACCGGGAAGCACATCTCCCGATACAGCGAGGATCCCCCCAAGTTTTTCCTCTCCGACCGGGAAGCGACGGAGGAGTGGGAGGCGCTGGGCGTCCGCCGGCTGCGCTGCGAGGGCAGCGCGGGTACGGCCATTTTGGATGGCGAAGTCTATCATGTGTATTTCGGCAGCTTTACCTCCCGCTATGGGCGGGCTGTGTTTGAAAAATCATCCGCAGAAGAGGTGGAAACGGTGGTTTATAACGACCTGGTGAATTTGTGCCTGAGCCGGTACGGCTGCGAGGGGCCCATCGACATGGGGGATACCTTCGACGAGCTGAACATCACGGCGGAGGAACGCAGCGACCTGGCGCTGGCGCTGGAGGAGCTGTATGGGGTTCCCATCCCCACCGAGGCGCTGGAGGAGTGCCGGAGCGTGGAGGATTTGGTCGGCTACATTGAGGACCGGCTGTAATCGGGAGGAGAGAAGGAGGAGAAAAGATGGAGACTCTAAAGGACTTGATGGCGCGTCTCGGCTATGAATTTCGGGACGCCGGGCTGCTGAAAAAGGCGCTGACCCATTCCTCCTACGCCAACGAGGGGCGGCAGGGACTGCAGAGCAACGAGCGGCTGGAATTTTTGGGGGATTCGGTGCTGGGGCTGGTGGCGGCCAATTATCTTTTCCGACGGGAGACCGGGCCGGAGGGAGAGCTGACCAAGCTGCGGGCGGCCATTGTGTGCGAAAAGGCGCTGTGTTCCTATGCGAGGGAGCTGCGTCTGGGGGAATGTCTGCTGCTGGGCAAGGGAGAGCGAAGCACCGGCGGCGCGGAGCGTCCCTCCATCCTGGCGGACGCCTTTGAGGCGGTGACGGCGGCCATGTATCTGGACGGCGGCTTCGAACCGGTGGAGCGGTTTCTCACCCGCTTCCTGGAGAAGGAGGTTTCCAACCAGCGGCGGCTGCATTTCAAGGATTATAAGACCACCCTTCAGGAGATCGTCCAGCAGAACCCGGAGGAGAGGCTGGAATATGTCCTGACGGGTGAGTCGGGGCCGGATCACAACAAGGTGTTTATGGTGGAGGTCCATCTGAACAGCAATGTCATCGGCAGCGGCCGGGGCCGCAGTAAAAAGGAAGCGGAGCAGCTGGCTGCCCGGGAAGCCCTCAAGCTGATGGGCTGCGATGACTGAGGCGGCAAAGAGGCCTGCGATTCTGCCGGCGGGCAGTGAAAGCGGTGAAAAAGGATCCGCCGCGGTTATGCCGGGTAAAAACGGCGCATATTAAGGGCACAGCCCGAAAAAGATTGGATGGAAAAAGGTATGCTGACAAGCAAGCAAAGGGCCTATCTGAGAGGGCTGGCCAATACGGAGGAGCCGATCCTGCACGCGGGCAAGGGGGGGATCTCCGACGCCATGCTCAAGCAGGCGGACGACGCCCTCGCCGCCCGGGAGCTGATCAAGGGCAAGACGCTGGAAACCGCCCCCGCTTCCGCCCGGGAAACCGCCGAGGAGATCGCCGGGGCGGTGAACGCGGAAGTGGTTCAGGTGGTGGGGCGCACCTTTGTCCTCTACCGGCAGAACGCCAAGGAGCCCCGGATCAAGCTGCCCAAATAACCCGCGAACGGAGGGAAAACCATGGCACAGAAAATCGCCCTGTTCGGCGGCACCTTCGACCCGATCCACAACGGCCACATCCGGCTGGCGGCGGAATTCGCCCGCCGGCTGAAGCTGGATAGGGTTATCCTCATGCCGACCTATGTGCCGCCCCACAAGGTCAAGCCGGAGATGGCTCCCGCTTCCGACCGGCTGGAGATGTGTCGGCTGGCGGTGCGGGGAAACCCGCTGTTCATCGTGTCTGATCTGGAGATCAGCCGGGGAGGCGCCAGCTTCACCGCAGATACGCTGGAAGCCCTCTGCGGCCAGTATCCGGATGCCCGGTGGTACCTCATCACTGGAGCGGATATGTTCCTCACCATGGGAACCTGGTGGCGGTTCGACGACATCGCCGCTACGGCAGTGCTTTGCGCCGCGCCTCGGGACGGCGTGAGCATGGAGGAGCTGGAAAACTACGCCGCCCGGCTGGAGGCGGAGGGCGCGGTCTGCGCCTTGGAGAACATTCCCCTGACGCCTCTGTCCTCCACCGACGTGCGGGGAAAGCTGCGCCGCCATGAATCGGTGGAGGGGCTTATTCCGCCCGCCGTGGCGGCCTATATCGCCCGCCGGGGGCTGTACACGACGGCGGAGGCGGCGCCGCTGGACCGGGACGAGCAATTTATCGAGATCATCCGGGGACGGCTGACCCCCGCCCGGTTCCGGCATTCCCTGGCGGTGGCCGAGGAAGCGGAGCGGCTGGCGCGAAAATACGGCGCCGACCCGGCCAAAGCCAGGACCGCGGGCATTCTTCATGATATCTTAAAGGATGCGGGAGAGGATGCCCAGTTGCAAATCTTTCAGGATTTTGCTATACTGCTAGATAACGTCGAGCGGCAGGCTCCCAAGCTGTGGCACGCCCACGCCGGCGCCGTTTTCATCGAGAAAGTGCTGGGCGTGGAAGACGGGGACATCGTGACCGCCGTGCGCTACCACACCACCGGCCGCGCCGGCATGTCGCTGCTGGAGAAGGTGCTCTTCATCGCCGATTTCACCTCCGCCGACAGGGATTACAAGGATGTGGACGTCATGCGGCGGCTGGCGGATGAAGATCTGTCGGCGGCGATGCGGTATGCGTTGAGCTATACCATCCGGGATCTGGTGAAAAAACAGGCGGCGATCCATCCCGATACCCTGGCCGCCTATAACGAGCGGACCATGACGGCGCCGTAAACCGGGCGCCTTGGCGGGTTCAGACCAGCGGCTTCCCCAAAAGCCGCGAGAAAGGGGCTTTTCATGGCTAAGGACAGACGGAAAAATGCGTCCGCCCGTTCAGGCGCTTCCCGCGCCGGCGGGGCAGGCGCTGGAAAAACGTCGGGCGGCGCCAAATCCGGCGCGAAAAAAACGGCCGCCTCCTCCCAGACCCGGAAAAAATCCGGCAGGCGGAAGATGTCGCCGGGCAAGATCGTGCTGATCGTCTTGCTGGTTATTCTCATCCTCGTGACGCTGGCCTTCATTATCGTGGTGGGCAAAACCATCTATGAAAGCCTGACCGCCAAGAAAAACGTGCCCGAGGTGGATCTGACCGATTTCGACACCACCCCCGTCTCCGACCAGGATAAGGTGGCTTATTATCTGGTCGGCCTCATGGGGGCGGAGGACGACAGCCCCACCGAACTGCTTTCCCTGGTATGCTATGACAAAAAGGCCGGTAAGGTCAGTATTCTGCAGGTGCCCCAGTCCACCTATATCGGGGAGGATCCCGATTGGGAGGTGAGGAGCATCGGCGCGGTGTGGCCGAATCCCAAGCCGCTGGATTGGTGCGAATACTGCCGCAAACCGGTCTATGCGCCGGAAATTGCGGAGAGCAAGCACACCGTCTGCAACACCACGCTGACACAAAAGGCCGGTTCCTCCTATGAAAACCTGATCGGCATCTTCAACGATCAGTACAGTATGCCGGTGGACCAGTTCTTCATGGTGCCGCAGGAAGCGTTTGTCAAGCTGGTGGATCTGGTGGACGGCGTGGACGTGGAGCTGGAAGCGGATATGAAGCTGGGCTCCATCGATTATAAAAAGGGCGTGCAGACCCTGGACGGCGAATCGGCCCTGGCCTATGTGCTGCGCAAGGGCGATGGCGCGGCGGGCGATGTGAGCCGGATGGTGAGCAGCCGCAAGGTCACGGTAGCCCTGCTGCAGCGGCTGATGGCCGCCGCCGGCAAGGGCGTTACCGACAAGGATCCCTTGGCAAAGGATATTATTGGGGCGCTGATGGGCGGCTCCACCCCCATCCGCACCCTGACCACTACCGAGGCCATGCTCTCTATGATGCCGGAGCCGGCTAAGGCCGACAAGGAGAAGCTGTCCTATAGCACCTCCTTCGCGGCGATGATGGCGGGCTTTTCAAAAGTGGGCCTGTCCAACATGACCTATTATGTGCTGCCCGGCACAGCGGCCACCAGCAACAAGGTCGAGTACTTCTCCCCCCACAAGGCGGAGCTGACGGCCCTGCTGACCAAGGCGTTCAATCCCTACGGCCGGGCCATCACCGAGGCGGATCTGCTCCTCACCGAGCTGACGGAGGGCGGGGAAACGGACGTCCATGAGCAGAAGCTGTCAGAGCTGGCACTGGATCAGACCGGCGATGTGACGCCGGGAACCACCACCCCCTCCGCGGCGGCGTAGGGGAGAGGACGTACCCCCGCCGGGGTGCGCGCATAGACTGCTTTATGGGGGCCGCCGCCCGATAAGGAAAGCCTGGATCGCCGTGTTCATTTCCGCGGCCGGTCCGGAAAGGAATGGTCGTTTGCATATGGAACCAAAAGCATTGGCCGGACTGGCGGTGGCCTCCCTGGATAAGCACAAGGCGGAGGACATCAAGGTTATCGGCGTTACCGAGCTGACCTCCATCGCGGATTATTTCGTCATCGCCTCCGGCACCAGCACCACCCAGGTGAAGGCGCTGAGCGATTATGTGGAGGAGGAACTGGGCAGGGAGGGGCAGGAGCCCCGGCGGATCGAGGGCTACGCGGCTTCCAACTGGATCCTGATGGATTACGGCGCGGTGGTCGTGCATATATTCCAGGCGGAAACCAGGACGTTTTATGATTTGGAACGGCTGTGGAAGGACGGCCGTCAGCTGGAGGCGGCGGCTTTCCTTCCCGGGGAGAAAGACTGAGGACACACCAAACAATGGCAGGAGGAACGATCGATGCGGTACGATCCGTCGACAATCGAAAAAAAGTGGCAGAAAATATGGGAAGAGGAGAATACCTTCGCCGCTTCCGAGGACCGGGAGAAGCCGAAATTCTACGCGCTGGTGGAATTCCCCTATCCCTCCGGCCAGGGGCTTCATGTGGGCCATCCCCGCTCCTATACCGCGCTGGACGTTATCGCCCGCAAGCGCCGGCTCCAGGGCTACAACGTGCTGTATCCCATGGGCTGGGACGCCTTTGGCCTGCCTACGGAGAATTTCGCCATTAAAAACCATATCCATCCGGAGATTGTGACGAAAAACAACGTGGCCCGGTTCAAGAGCCAGCTTCAGGCGCTGGGCCTTTCCTTCGATTGGACCCGGGAGATCAACACCACCGACCCGGACTACTATAAATGGACCCAGTGGATTTTCCTGCAGCTTTACAAGCACGGGCTGGCCTACAAAAAGGAGATGGCGGTCAACTGGTGTACCTCCTGCAAATGCGTCCTCGCCAACGAGGAAGTGGTGGGCGGCGTCTGCGAGCGGTGCGGCGGCGAGGTGGTCCGCAAGGTCAAGAGCCAGTGGATGCTGAAGATTACTGAATACGCCCAGCGGCTGATCGACGACCTGAGCCTGGTGGATTACCCCGAGCGGGTTCGGGCGCAGCAGATCCACTGGATCGGCCGCTCCACCGGCGCCCAGGTGCGCTTCGAAACCACAATCGGGGATCCGGTGGAAATCTATACCACCCGGCCGGACACCCTGTTCGGCGCGACCTACATGGTCATGTCGCCGGAGCATCCGCTGCTGGAAAAATGGGCCGGCGTGATCCGGAACATGGATGCGGTCCGGGCGTATCAGGCCGAGGCGGCGAAAAAATCCGACTTCGAGCGCACGGAGATGGCCAAGGACAAGACCGGCGTGCGGCTGGAGGGTGTGGAAGCGGTCAACCCGGTCAACGGGGAGCATATCCCGATTTTCCTTTCGGATTACGTGCTGGTATCCTACGGCACCGGCGCCATTATGGCGGTTCCCGGCCACGATACCCGGGACTGGGAGTTCGCCAAAAAATTCGGTTTGCCCATCATCGAGGTGGTGAAGGGCGGCGACGTGGAGAAGGAGGCTTTCACCGACTGCGCCACCGGCGTGATGGTGAATTCCGGCTTCCTGGACGGTCTGCCGGTGGAGGAGGCCAAGAAAACCATCACCTCCTGGCTGGCGGAGAAGGGCATCGGGGAGAGCAAGGTCAACTTCAAGCTGCGGGACTGGGTGTTCTCCCGTCAGCGGTATTGGGGAGAGCCCATCCCCATCGTCATCTGCCCCCATTGCGGCTATGTGCCGGTGCCGGAGGAGGAACTGCCCATCCGCCTGCCCATGGTGGAGAGCTACGAGCCCACCGACAACGGGGAATCCCCTCTGGCCGCCATCGAGGATTGGGTGAACGTGCCCTGCCCTCACTGCGGCGCTCCCGCCAAGCGGGAAACCGACACCATGCCCCAGTGGGGCGGTTCCTCCTGGTATTTCCTGCGGTATGCCGATCCTCACAACGACAAGGAGCTGGCCTCCAAGGAAAAACTGGATTACTGGATGCCGGTGGATTGGTACAACGGCGGCATGGAGCACACCACCCTGCATCTGCTCTACAGCCGGTTCTGGCATAAATTCCTGTACGATATCGGCGTGGTCCCCACCCCGGAGCCTTATGCCAAGCGCACCAGCCACGGCATGATCCTGGGGGAAAACGGGGAGAAGATGTCCAAGTCCCGGGGCAACGTGGTGAATCCCGACGACATTGTGCGGGAATACGGCGCGGATACCCTGCGGGTGTACGAGATGTTCATCGGCGACTTCGAAAAGGCCGCCCCCTGGTCCAGCGCCAGCATCCGGGGCAGCCGCCGTTTCCTGGAGCGGGTGTGGGCCTTGGGCGAAGCCCTGGTCCCCGGCCAGGGGATCCGGCCGGAGCTGGAGACCGCCGTGCACAAGACCATCCGCAAGGTGGGCGAGGATGCGGAGAATCTCAAGTTCAACACCGCCATCGCCGCCATGATGTCGCTGCTCAACGACCTTGCCGCCGCGGGCGGCGCCACCCGGGAGGAATACCGGATCCTGTTGATCCTGCTCAATCCCTTCGCGCCCCATATGACGGAGGAGCTGTGGGAGCGGCTGGGCTACGGCGGCCAGTTGGCCCAGGCTCAGTGGCCCGCTTACGATCCCGCCAAATGCGTGGAGGACCAGGTGGAAATCGCGGTCCAGGTCAACGGCAAGATCCGTACCCGGCTGCTGATTCCCGCCGCCGCCCAGGCGGACGAGGCGCTGGCGGCGGCCAAGGCGGACGAAAAAATCGCCGCGGCGCTGGAGGGGATGCAGTTGGTAAAGGAGCTGTATGTTCCCGGCAAGCTGGTGAACCTGGTGGTTCGCCCCCGGTGACCGCTTTGTCCGGCATTCCGGCGGAAGTTTGCACCAATTTAACAGAAACCTCTTGACTATCCGGCCCGGGTGCTGTATAATAAGGCCTGCGTAATTTCAAAATTAAGCCCCTGCTATCAGGCGGAGGGAGGGAATATGGTATGTCAGAAGTTCATGTGAAGGAAAATGAATCCCTGGACAGCGCGCTGCGCAGATGGAAGAAGTCCTGCGCCCGGTCCGGCGTTCTCGCCGAAGTGCGCAAAAGAGAGCACTATGAAAAACCTTCCGTACGCCGCAAGAAGAAATCGGAAGCCGCTCGTAAAAGAAAGTTCAAATAAGGACACTTAAGAGGGTGCTGCAAAATGCGGAAGAAAGCATTTTGCAGCACCCTTTTCCTCAGAATGGCGGATTCATGCTTGTCGGATGGCGTCCATCCATTGGAGCAGATAGAAACAGTCCCGGAAGGCTTGCTGGTAAATCCACTCCTCCCGCAGCCCGCCCTTTTGGTTTTCCGAATCCTCAAAACGGAAGATCAGATGCCGGCTGTCCTCTCCTAATCGCTCTTTAATGTCGTTAAAAAGTTCCGCGCTCCGCTGGGATATCGCCTGATACTCCGGATCGCTTTCCGCGTGCCGGACAACCGCCCGGGAGGAGGATTCACAGCAGGCTTGGTAAAACCATTGACGAAAAATGTCCTTCATTTCTACAGGCTCCTTCCTTTATACGTGCCGAAGCCCTTGAAAAGTATCTCTGCGCATGGTAATATATTTACGCGGATGCTGTTTCAACGGCGTCGGCAGGTGGGGAAGCGGTGTCGTTCTTGAGGGAGAGGGCACCGCTTCTTTCTTAATGGTCCTCCTTCAGCTTCAGGATAGCCCGGCGCACCCCTTCGGCCTGCGTGATCTGGTGCTTTTCACAATAGTCGTCCAGAATTTTTTTCACACTGTTTTCCACTCTGGCGGTGACCCGGCTATCTTTGGGACTGTCGGTGGGACGTCCTCTCTTGGCCGCCAATGCTTCACCTCCTTTTTGTCTAACATAAATATATAATTTTGTTACCCAAAAGTCAATTGGTTTTCGGAAAAAGCGCGTGAAGTTGATTCACAAATCAAAAGACGATGGGAGATGAGGCGACTCGGCTCCCGTCATGCAACAGAAGGCGGAGGAAAACTCGTATCGCCAACAATGCCGCTGGATGAAAGGAACCGCTTATGTCCATTTTCGCTCCTGATCTGTACCGCGACCGTCTCACCGCTATCACCCCCGGCGACCTGGATGCGCTGGGGGTGAAGGGCCTGTTTCTCGATGTGGACAACACCCTCACCCGGCATCGCAGCCAATATCTGGATCCGGATGTGGAGATCTGGCTGGCGGAGATGCAGGCGGCGGGCTACGCCCTGACGGTGGTGTCCAACAGCGATCCCGGCCGGGTGCGGCCCTTTGCCCAGCGGATCGGGCTGCGCTGCATCTCCTTTTCCTGCAAGCCCGCCCCCTTCGGCTTCTGGCGGGCGGCAAGACGGCTGGGCCTGCCGCTGAACCAATGCGCCGCGGTGGGCGATCAGGTTTTCACCGATATTCTGGGCGCCCATGCGGCGGGGGTGAAATCCATCCAGGTCATGCCCATCGAGCTGGAAACCGGCAAGCCGTTGATGCAGCTCAAACGGCGCATAGAAAAGCGGATTATCGCCAAACATAAACAGGACGACTGAAGAGCCGACTGGAGGGTCGACAGAAGTGTCGACAGAAATGTCGGACAAAACAAAGCCGCCGAAAGCCGGCGGCAAAGGGGGAATCCATATGCCGCCGATTTTCGGCCCGGCGGGCAGCAGCGCCTCGTTTCACGCCGAGGGAAACAAAACCACCCTGCAGATGTTCGCCTGGCTGCGGGGGCGCGGGCTGGACGCCTTCGAATACCAGTGCGGACGGGGCGTGCGGGTGTCGGAGGAAGCTGCCGCGGCGATCAAGCGGGAGGCGGAGGCCAACGGCATCGCCGTGTCCCTCCACGCGCCCTATTATATCTCCCTGGCTTCCGCCGATGAAGAGAAGCGGCTGAACAGCCTGCGGTATATCCACGACAGCGCTCTGGCGGTCAGCCGGATGGGCGGGGACCGGATTGTGGTTCATCCCGGCGGGCTGGGCGGCCTGAGCCGTCCGGAGGCGGCCGCCAAGGCGGCGCAGACCCTGCGCATGGCCCAGCGGACGCTGGATGAGGCGGGGTTGTCCCATGTCCACATCTGTCCCGAGACCATGGGCAAGCTCAACCAGTTGGGAGATCTGGAGGAGGTGCTGGGCTTCTGCGAGCTGGACGAGCGGTTTACTCCCTGCATCGATTTTGGGCATCTCAACAGCCGCACCCACGGCGGCCTGGAGGAGCCGGGCGCTTATGAGGCGGTGCTGGACGCCATATCCAACCGGCTGGGGGAGGAACGGGGGAAACACTTTCATATGCATTTCTCAAAAATCGAGTATTCCGCGGGCGGGGAAAAGGTCCATCTCACCTTTGAAAGCGCCGCGTTCGGGCCGGATCCCGCGCCGCTGATGGCCCTGCTGGCCCGGCGGGGGCTGGAGCCGGTATGCATCTGCGAGTCGGCCGGCACCCAGGCGGAGGATGCGGCGGAGATGAAGCGGCTGTATAGGGAGAGCATGTGATTCAGCCCTCCGGCAGCCCCAGCCGGGCCCACTCGAACAGCTCCCCCGGATCCTGCTTGCGGTCGGGGGCGTATTCGTCGTGCCCCACCACCTGCCGGCGGTTCAGTGCGATGCCGGGATGCCGGGCGGCGATCTCCCGGATCAAGGCGGACAGGGAGGCGTATTGGGCGTCGGTGTAGCCGATGATCCCCGGCGGGAGGCTGTCGTAAACCTCGCCGCTGATGTACGCTGCCATTTCCTCCCTGGTACCCATGGCCAGCAGCTCGATGCCCACCGAATGATCGTTGAGCTGGTCGTCCAGCTCCGGATAGCCGGGGAGGGAGCCTTTTCCCGCGTGGTAGGCGGCCCGTTCCTCCGGTACGAAGCGGTAGATGGTCCCCGACCGGTCGATCACATAATGGGAGGAAACCTCGTATTCCCGGAAGTTGGCCTCCGCATCCTCTATGCGGTAGGGATCCGCCGGATTATTCACCACATTGCTCATAAAATGAATCATAATATGGGTGATTTCCGCGCCCTTCCGGTCCCGGGAATAGGTGGTTCCCTCCAGGGGCAGCAAGCGGTTGACGACCGTCAGCGTTGGTGTCGGGACGGATCCCGAGGAGGCGGAGGGGAGGCCCTCCTCCCGGGAGGAAACCGGATTCTGCGGCGGGGCGCATCCGCTCAGGAGCAGCGCCAGCAGCAGCGCCGACAGCGCGGAACGTTTCATGGAATCCCTCCTCTGGCGATTGTTCTGTCCACAGTATAACACCCCTTCCGCCCCTATACAAGGCGGGGGTTGTCCGAAAATATCCCCCTGATCCCGCCGCAACCGGAGGTTGCCTCTGGCTGAAAAGCAGAATGGGTGGCGCCCATCCGTCGGTTTTGCTAGGATGAAAGCAACAATGAAAAGGGGAGGCTGTCTATGAACATCGAAATCGCCAATCGTCTGGTGCGGCTGCGCAAGGAGAATCATCTTTCCCAGGAGGAGCTGGCGGCCCGCATCGGGGTCAGCCGTCAGGCGGTGTCCAAATGGGAGCGGGCGGAGGCTTCGCCGGATACGGATAATCTGATCCTCCTGGCCCAGTTATACGGCCTGTCCCTGGATGAGCTGCTGCGTACCGGCGACACGCCGGAACCGCCGCCTCAGGAAGAAATCGTGCCGCTTCCGCCACCGGAGAGTCTGCCGGTCCCTTACAGGAACAGGAGCTGCTGGCTGCGGTTTCCCTTTCCGGCGCTGGTGGTGATCGCCTACCTGCTGATGGGTTTCATCGGCCATTGGTGGCACCCGGGCTGGCTTGTATTTTGCTCCATTCCGTTGTATTATGCGTTTATAGGGGGGAACGGCCGGGACTGGGAGGGTGCTTTTCCCGTATTGATCGTGTTGATCTATCTGCTGCTGGGCTTTTTCGGCCACTGGTGGCATCCCGGCTGGCTGATTTTCCTGCTGATTCCCTTATATTATCTCTTGAAAGACAAACGATAAAGGACGGATGACGATGGACAACAAAACGATCCTGGTACTCAACGGCCCCAACCTCAACCTGCTGGGAATCCGGGAGCCGGGGGTGTATGGCAGCGACAGCTATGAAGCGGTGTGCGGCCGGATCCGGGAGAAGGCGGTTGAGCTGGGACTGCGGGCCGACTGCGACCAGTCCAACAGCGAAGGGGGGATCATCGACCGCCTCCACGCCGCCATGGGGGTTTACGACGGGGTGATCCTCAACGCGGGCGCCTACACCCACTACAGCTATGCCATCCGGGACGCCATCGCCGCCATCCGGCTGCCGGTGATTGAGGTGCATCTGAGCAACATCCATGCCCGGGAGGAATTCCGGCACACGTCGGTGATCGCCCCCGTCTGCCGGGGCCAAATCGCGGGGTTCGGGCCCATGAGCTATCTGCTGGCGCTGACCGCCATGCGGGAGCTGCTGGACGACACAAAGGAGAAGGCATGAAGAAGACGGAAGGCTTGGCCGCCTGCCTGGAAAAGGGGGAAGCGGCGCTGACCACCGCGCCTCATGAACGGCGGTATCTCACCGGTTTCGCTTCCAGCGCCGGATATGTCCTCACCACGGTGGAGGCGGCCTATTTTCTCACGGATTTTCGCTATATCGAGGCGGCGCGGCGGGCGATTCCGGATATGGAATGCCTGTGCGGCGACCGGCCGGCGGAGGTTTTGAAGGAGCTGCTCCAGCGTCACGGCATCGGGCGGCTGCTGGTCAGCGCGGAACACACCTCGATCAAGCAATTGGCGGATTGGCAGAGGGCGATGAAGGGGGTCTGCACGGTGGCGGCGGACGGGCGGTACGACGCCCGGATGCGGCTGCTGCGGCTGGTAAAGACGCCGGATGAGCTGGAAAAGATCCGGCAGGCCCAGGAACTGACCGACGCGGGCTACGGCCATATTCTGTCGTATATTCGTCCCGGCCGCACCGAGCGGGATATCGCCCTGGAGCTGGAGTTTTTCATCCGCCGGCAGGGGGCGGAGGGAGTGGCTTTCGATTTTATCGTGGTTTCCGGGCCCAATTCCTCTCTGCCGCACGGCGTACCCGGTGAGCGGGCGGTGGAAAAGGGGGATTTCATCACCATGGATTTCGGCGCGGTGGTGGACGGCTGGCATTCCGATATGACCCGGACGGTGGCGGTGGGAAGCGTCACCGATGAGCAGCGGCGGGTATATGAAACGGTGCTGCGGGCCCAGGAGACGGCGCTGGGAACGCTGCGGGCCGGCCTGTCCTGCCGCGCCGGGGACGCCGCCGCCCGGGACGTGATCCGGGAGGCCGGCTACGGCGATTGCTTCGGCCATTCCACCGGCCACGGCGTGGGGGTGGAGATCCACGAGGAGCCGCGGCTTTCTCCAGCGGCGCCGGAAGGGGAGCTGCTGCAGCCGGGCAGCGTAGTGACGGTGGAGCCGGGGATCTATCTTTCAGGAAAATTCGGCGTCCGGATCGAGGATATGGCGGCCATTACGGAGACAGGCTGCGAAAATCTGACGAAATCGCCGAAAACGCTGACAATTCTGTGAAATTCCCAAAGATTTTACTTGAAATCTTCCGTAGGATACGGTAAAATAAACTGTAATGTTCCTTTGAAAGGAATGTTCGGCTGCGGTCGGCTGAGGCTGCGGAATTAAATGGGCGCCCGGCTGGGCGCGAAGGAAGAAAGGCGTGTAAGGCACCATGATTTCAGCAGGAGATTTCCGCAATGGCGTAACCTTTGAGATGGACGGCAACGTCTATCAGATTATCGAGTTCCAGCATGTCAAGCCGGGCAAGGGCGCGGCGTTTGTGCGCACCAAGATCCGCAATGTCATTGCCGGCACGGTGGTGGAGCGCACCTTCAACCCCAACGACAAGTATCCCACCGCTTTCGTTGAGAGAAAGGAAATGGAGTATTCCTACAGCGACGGCGACTTGTACTATTTCATGGATCTGGAGAGCTACGAGCTGCTGCCCATCGGAAAGGATATCCTGTCCGACAACTTCAAGTTCGTCAAGGAAAACATGGTCTGCAAGGTGGTATCCTACAAGGGTAAGGTTTTCGCTGTGGAACCGCCGAACTTTGTGGAGCTGCAGGTCACGGAGACTGATCCCGGTTTTAAGGGCGACACGGCCACCAACGCCACCAAGCCCGCCAAGCTGGAAACCGGCGCGGAGGTCCGCGTGCCGCTGTTTATCGACGAAGGCGAGATGATCCGGGTGGATACCCGCACCGGTGAATATATGGAACGCGCATAATTGCCGGTTTATCTGCATACCCTACCACAACACATTATTATAAGGAGGGACAGCCATGACTGTCACGGAAAAAGTTGCCTATCTGAAGGGCTTGGCCGAGGGGCTGGGCATTGAAGAGGATTCCAAGGAGGGCAAGCTGCTCAAGGCGGTAATGGACGTGCTGGCGGATCTGGCGGTGAGCGTGGAGGATCTGGAGGACTATACCGCCGAGCTGACCGAGCAGGTGGACGCCATCGACGAGGATCTGGATGCGCTGGAAAACGACTTCTATGACGACGAGTGCGATTGCTGCGGCGATGAGGACGAGGAAGCCTATTACGACGTCTGCTGCCCCAATTGCAATGAAGAGTTCTGCGTGGATGAGGAGACCCTCCTGGAGGGCGGTATCGAGTGCCCCGGCTGCGGCGAGCACCTGGAATTTGGAGACATCGAGTGTGACGATGAGTGCGGCTGCGGCTGTCACGATCACGATCATACAGACGAATAAGACGAATAGCGGAATAATAGAAATCCCTTTCTCCTTTGTCTTTTGGAATGGGCCGCCTATGGAAAAAGAGAGTCTCGGCGGACCGAGACTCTTTTTTTGCGGATTTTGCAGGTGTAATTGGGAAACCGGCAGGGTCGGCAAGAGGGTTGAGCAAGGCAGATTGGCGCTGAATAAAAGAAAGGGGTGTCTTGTTAATGGGGAGAAGACTTGGCAGAATTTTGGCAGCGGTTCTGATGTGTTCCGTTCTTCTGCTTCCCTGCGGCAGCCTTGTGTCGCTGGAAGCCAAGGCGGAAGGGGCGGAGGAAGAGCCCGTTTATATGTTCAATGTAATCGGCGACATGCAGCTGGGCATGTCGAACGCCTATACGGAGAAAAATTATCAACAGGCGCTGGAAAATATCAAGAGCCTGTCCCCGGAGTCTCAGTTTATCTTGTCCGTCGGCGATCAGACAGATCACAGTCTGGAATCGGAGTACAAGGCCCTGGATGGCTATAAAGAGCAGATCCTGCCCGATATCCCGATGTATATCGCCATCGGTAACCACGACCGAGGAGGTTCTGACTGGAAGAACCGTTTTATCGAAAGCGCCAAGAAGAATTCCGGTATGGATACCATCGACAATGTGTATTATTCCTTCCAGAAAAACGGCTCCTATTTCATCTTCCTGGGTTCTGAGGCGGACAACCGGGACGGCTTAAACGACGTGTTCATCTCGGAGGAGCAGTTCAACTGGTTCAAGGGCCAGATGGAGGAAGCCGGAAAAACTGGAAAGCCGATCTTCGTGGTGATTCATGAGCCGCTGTATAACACGGTTTCGGGTTCGCTGCCGGGGCAGAACTGGCAGGGCAATCCCCAGGATGACGGTTATTATCCCGACAACAAATACGGTTCCTTGAAAGAAGTGCTGGACCAGTATCCGTCGGCGTACCTCTTTACCGGCCACACCCACTGGGAGTTTAAGAGCGATTCGCCCGTCGTCATCAGCGACGGCAGCACCGCCAACTACATCAACTGCTCTTCCGTGGGCTATCTGTGGACGGATGACAACCGAGGCTACATAGAGGACGGCAACTACATCGGCAGCGAAGACCTATACGTCTATGTCTACAAGGACAAAGTGGTCCTCAAGGGCCGCGATCTGGTCAACGACAAATGGGTGATGGAGAAAACCCTGCCCATGATCGGCGTCAGCGCCGAAGCCCCGGAATCCAACGACGGCAGCGATGCGTCCTCTCCCGCCTCCGAGGGCAACGGGGAAAACAAACCGAACAACACGCTGACGATCGTGCTGGTCTGCGTGGCTGTGGCCGTGGTGGCCGCTGCGGCGATCATCTTCGCCGTGCTGAAATT